>WFSC01000408.1 GCA_015486185.1 Bacteroidales bacterium
ATGGTACACGGTTGAAACAGCAGATCACAGGAAATTACGCTGTGCCATAAAAGGCAGCTTCCGGATCAGGGGAATCCGGTTATCCAACCCGGTTGTAGTGGGCGATTATGTCACCTTCGAGCCGGACTCTTCGGGAGAAACAGGATTGATCACACACGTGGAAAACCGTAAAAACTACATCATCCGTAAGTCATCTAATCTCTCCTATGAGGCACAGATCATTGCTGCCAATATTGATCAGGCTTTTCTGATCGTTTCTCTGGTCAAACCCAGGACCCTGCTGCCATTCATCGATCGTTTTCTGGTAGCAGCCGAAGCCTATCGCATACCGGTTACGCTGGTATTCAATAAAACGGATCTGTATGGAGAAAAGGAACTGGAAGAACTGAAAACACTAACGTATTTATACAAGAAAATAGGTTATAAAATACTGCATACATCAGTGCCTCTAAAAATAAACCTTGAAAAATTCAAGGATATGCTGGCCGGTCATGTTTCCCTGTTATCAGGCAATTCAGGGGTTGGGAAATCTTCTCTTATCAATGCTGTCGAGCCCACCCTGCAACTTAAAACAAAGTCCGTGTCGGATTACCACAAAACAGGAAAACACACAACAACCTATGCTGAAATGTTCCCCCTTGGTTTTGGGGGATATATCATAGATACACCGGGAATACGGGGATTTGGGCTGGTGGACACGGAAAAAAATGAAATCTATCATTTTTTCCCGGAAATTTTCAAAGCAGCCGCCAACTGCAACTTTTACAATTGTACCCACACCCATGAACCGGGATGCGCAGTAAGAGAAGCCGTGGAAAAAGGAGAAATTGCCTTGTCCAGATATAACAGTTATCTGGACCTTTTTTATGACAAGGAAAAGAAATACAGATAAATGAAATAGTAAATTTACTTTAATTTTTTATATTAGTGGCTAATTTTAACAAGGTGCTATCCGGACTGGAGAAATGAAAAAAATATACATACTTATACCACTTGTTATTTTAATAATTATTGTTTCAAATATTTACTATTACCTGAATATTTATCATTTACAGGTTAATTTTCAAAAAAACTTTCTATTAAAACAAACACAGATCACCGGCTATGAGATTGAAAAAACAGGACAGGACTTCCTCAGTGATCTGAATTTTATTTTATTTTCGGAAAATATCAATAACTTTTTTACGGATCCTGCTGCCAAAGAAGAAGTCTCACGAAAAATCGAGATCTTTTACACCAAATATCAAAACCTGGTCACCGGGATCAACCTGTATGATTTACACAGGAATGCTTTTACGTTTTATAAGGATAATATAAACAGGCATATTGCCAACACTTTTGTTACCAGGGAACAAAAGCAACTGGTTGCCAAAGAAAAAATTCGTTTTGAAAATGGAGAATACGTCTATTATCTTCCTATTTTTTATAAAAACCGGGTTTCAGGTAATATAGTTGTAACCCTGGATTACCTGAAATACATCCAATCAGTTTTTGATAAATCCCACTTGGGCCATATACAATGGCAATGGCTGATAGATAGCAACGGGAGAATTTTATTCAGTAACCTCCAGAGCGATAGTTTACGTATTATTGGTACAGCCGGGATAGCCAAAGAAATACAAAAAGGTTCTCAGGGAACATTGCAACACAAGGTTATTATTTCCGGCCATGAAACAGGAGTTATTTCCGCCTATTATCCGGCTCATTTTCTGGGCCGGGATTTTGGCATTGTTTTTTCACTTCAGAATGACGTAATCCTGAGAACAATCTTTAAAAATGCCATTATCATTGCTACGTTAACCATTGTGCTGATTATTCTTATCATTATTGTTTTTATTCTGTTTATGTCCCGGCAAAGAGCCAAAGAAAAAGAGCTTAAAAACTCAGAGCAAAATTTGCGGAAAATATTGGAAAATATTCCTATCGGCATTTTGATATTAAATAAAGACCGGAAAATTTTATTCATCAATAACAGAGCCAGGGAAACTTTCTCTGAAACAGTAGAAGAGCTAAAAGAAGATCAGATTATCGGGGACTGGTTTTTTGAAGGAACGCGTAACCAGATCAAGGCGTCTCTTGGCCTGGGCATTGATATGCGTGATTTTCTGGTATTACGCAAGGATACAAATGAGTGGGTTTTATTAAAAGAAGAAATTCCTATTACATTCCAGGGAGAAGAAGCAACACTGGAAGCATTGATCGATGTAACACCTCTTGAAAAAGCCAGGCGTCAGGAAGCAGCCGCAGTAAAAGCAAAAACGGAAATGCTGGTTAACATGAGCCAGGAAATACGTATCCCCCTGGGCAATATCCTGGATAAAACAAGTTCCCTCCTTCACTCCCATCACAGTCCGGATGAATCGTTTCTGAAAGATATCAAATACTCTGCCGATTTGCTTATTTCACTCGTTGATGATATCCTTGAGTTCTCAAAAATAGAAGCCGGAAAAATGATGCTTGAAGAAATTCCCTTCAAGCTCCGTTCCGAAATAAAACTCATATTTAAGAAATTTAAACCTAAGGCTGAAGAAAAAGGGATTAAACTAATTACCATATTTGATGAGAAGGTAAACAATAATTTTATCGGAGATCCTTTTAATATTCGTCAGATCTTTTCCCGTCTTATAGAAAATGCTATAAATTATACTGACAAGGGAGAAGTAAGGATCCTTGTTTCACAAACCAGCGAATCATTTGGCAAATTACAACTTGTTTTTGATATTTCGGATACCGGTACAGGACTGTCACCCGAACAATTAGATCTATACAATAAGAAAAATATTAATTCGTCGGACTTTGTCAAAAACGGGAAGAAAAGCAGGTCAGGTCTGGGCATTCCCATCACCCTGCAACTGATAGACATGTTAAACGGAGATATCCGTTTTTCCAGCCCTTCTTCCCTCAGAGAAGAAATGAAAGATAATGAGGTTTCCGGTCCGGGCACCTCCGTTCAGGTAAAGATCCCTGTCTTCTCAAATGAACGTTTTCTTAAAGACATTGATGTAAGCAACATTACCGCTTATTCACAAATCCGGGCTCTGATCATAAAAAACAATGATGACACAGATAATACTTTGCAAAACCAGTTAAAACAGTTTGGCATAAATGCTACCATGAACTTTTATATGGATAAAACCGTTCATTTACTGGAAAGTAATTCCTCCAATCCGGATCAGCGTTATCATATGCTATTAATAAGAGATTCAGTCACATTTGATGGTTTTGAGCTGCTTTATGCCCTTCATGAAAGAAAGCTGACCAATAAATACATTATTATTTTAACCAGTTCCAATGATAAAAAAGGAAATTTTACCCGTGCCCGTAAACTAGGTACCGATTATTATCTGATAGAACCGGTTCAGGGTTCCGAACTTTTTAATATCATTCAGGATAATTTTTCTTCCATAGAAATCGAAAAATCCAATGGAAAGAATCTGGAAGAAATTTCCCGTACGTTACGGATTCTCGTGGCTGAAGATAACACCATAAATCAGAAAGTGTTGCAGGTTTACTTCAAGAATCTCGGATTTGAGATCGATCTGGCCGACGACGGATCCACCGCAGTGGAAAAAGCCAAAAAACAGGATTATGACCTGATCCTGATGGATGTGATGATGCCTATCATGGACGGATGGGAAGCTACACGGGTCCTCCGGAAACTTGGGATCAAAACCCCGATTATTGCAGTAACCGCAGATGTTTCTGAAGAAACACGAAATCGCTCTATAGAAACCGGAATGAATGATTATATCCCAAAGCCGGTCAAAATAGATGATATCAAACGAATCCTGGTTAAATGGTTTTCCATAAATACCTGATTAACGGGAGCTTTTAATGCAGGATGCAAAAAACAATTGAGATACAGGAATTCATTGAATCAGCCTCTCATTACCCCGTAATTGATGTACGGTCACCGGCTGAATATGAACACGGACATTTCCCCGGAGCTTTTAATATCCCGCTTTTCAGCAATGAAGAACGAGCTACTGTAGGCACTGTTTATTTACACGAAAATCCTTATAATGCACTAAAAGAAGGATTGAAAATTGTCGGGCCCAAAATGGTCCGGTTTGTCGAAAAAGCAAAGGAAATTGCCAGTAATAAACCCCTGCTTATGTATTGTTGGCGCGGAGGAAAGCGCAGTCACTCCATGGCCTGGTTATTTGATACTGCCGGAATGGATGTTTATGTCCTGAATGGCGGATATCGCGCTTTTCGCAAGCATGTAAAAGCTTCTTTTCTTCAACCTGCACATATTATCATTCTGGGAGGGATGACTGGTTCAGGAAAAACGGAAATTCTCCGGACTTTGCAAACAGTGGGAGAACAGATCATCGATCTTGAAGATCTTGCCAGTCACAAAGGTTCCGTTTTCGGATCCCTTGGGCAGGAACAACAACCAACCACCGAACAATTTGAAAACGATCTCTTCATGGAATGGGAAGAACTGAACTTTCGCAAACCTGTATGGATCGAAGATGAAAGCAAAACCATTGGCCGGATTTTTATTCCAGACGAATTATTTGAACAGATGAAAACAGCCCCTCTTGTCGATCTCCATCTCGACCGTTCTTACAGAATAGAACGACTTGTCAGGGATTATGCAAAATTTAATGCAGGCGATCTGATAGCTTCCGTACAAAAAATAGAACGTCGTCTGGGAGGGGTGAATGCCAGGCAATGTATTGAAGCTATCCATAGCAAAGATTTTGCAAAAGCTGCAGATATCCTGTTATATTATTATGATAAAACCTACCATCACGCTATGGCATCTCATCCCAGGAATAAAATATTTTCAATACATCTGCCAGGGAATGATCCCAATGTCAACGCAAAGATCATCCTTGCCAATCTGGAAAATTTCCTGACCACCGGCCTGTAATCAACAGCCCGGAAACATTCCTTCACGGATCCCCGGGGCAGAGCTCCTGAGAATTTGTTAATTAACTTGTATCATGGGTGTTATTTCTTCAATTTTCCGGATTCATCCCGGATTATAATTATGTTTTATAACATATATTTACTATCTTGTCACAAACAAAAACCTTATTGCCATGATTGAAACATTTGGAACCATTACCAAAGAAGAGGTATTGCATACCTTACAATCAAATATTCTTGAAAACACTTTTGTCCTGGAAAGTGCAGCTCCTTTTCCGGGATATCACGGGGAAAATATTCCTTCATCACCCAAACCTCACTTTATTTTTTTGATAACAAAAGTAAGGTATGAACTTGAAAAAATTATACGTACAGCCAGGGAGATCCGGAAATATTTCCCTCATTCATTTGGAGCAAGGCCTGCTGAACTGCATATGTATAATTCGGTATATCATGCTATTCGACTTAATCACCTCGAAGAATTCAAATACATTGCGGAATTACAAAAATGGTTTGAAGATCTGGGTATAGGTTTTATGAAAAAGAAAAAATTCAATAAACCGGCTATTATTAAGGTAACCAAATATTTTTGTCTTGAAAAAACCGAAGAAGGCATCCTGAAAGACCTGGAAGATCCTCTGATGCATTATCTTGAAATACCTGGAACACTCCCCTGGAAAATATTTGAGACCATCACCCGGAAGATCAAAAACAATATAGACAATAATAATTTTGATGCGGCCATAGGGTTTTTATATATCCGTGATATCATTGATATTATACGTATTTATGAAAAGAATCCCGGAACAGAAAGGCTTGTTGCCCTTAGAAAACATTATCTGGATGAAATAAAAAAACTCAGTGCATAAGGGTTTATTGATCGGCATCTGTTATCTTATAAAGTTTATCTGACCTACGAACCTTTCTGTCAACGGGAATGGAACAATATATGCCTTTACCGGCAGAATCAACCGTTTTATTATTCACTCTGATCTCTTTCACAACAGTTTGAATAACCCCTGTCGTAGGACCGGTAATGATGATCTCATCCCCTTTTTGAAGGGTTTCCGCTTCTATAATAAATTCGGCTACTTTAGGTTTATTGAAATAATTATTTCCCTTTCCGATATATATTTTCTTTTTGGTAGCATGAGAACCGTACCGGTCACTCCATTCTCCCATTTTCCGTCCCAGATAATAGCCATCCCAAAAACCTCTGTTGAAAACCGTTGAAAGACGGTTTTTCCATTCTCTGATAAGCTTGGTCGAATAGGTCCCGTCTTCCAAAGCCTGTAAGGCCTCATTATAACAGGAAACCGTTGTATAAACATACTCGGGAGACCGGGCCCTTCCTTCAATTTTCAACACACTAATGCCAGCATCCAGGAGAAGATCCAAAAAATCTATTGTGGCCAGATCCTTGGGAGACATAATGTATTCGTTATCTATTTCCAGTTCATACCCGGTTTCCTTTTCGGTAACCACATAAGCTTTCCGGCAGGTTTGCAGGCATGTTCCCCTGTTGGCAGAAGCGTTCTGTTCGTGCAGGCTCAGATAACATTTCCCGGAAACAGCCATGCAAAGGGCTCCGTGCGCAAACATTTCCAACCGTATCAGTTTACCTGACGGTCCCCTGATCCCGTTTTTTCGGATATTGGCAGCCATTTCCTTTACCTGCTTCAGGTTCAGTTCGCGGGCAAGCACGACCACATCTGCATATCCGGCATAAAACTTCAGTGACATGGTATTGGATATATTCAACTGTGTGGAGAGATGAACTTCCATCCCCTTTTGCCGTGCGTATTGCAGTGCTGCCTGATCACTGATTATCAAGGCATCCACACCGGCATTCCGGGCTGCATCCACAAGCTTCTGCATGATAGGCAATTCCTTATCATACAATATGGTGTTAATGGCCAGATAAGCTTTCTTGCCATTCTCATGTAAACGCCGCACAACCTGGCCCAGTTCCCGAAGAGAAAAATTATGAGACGATCTGGCCCGCATATTCAACTGCTTTACCCCAAAATAAACAGAATCTGCTCCCGCCTGTATAGCGGCCGTCAACGACTCAAAGTCTCCTGCCGGAGCCATGAGTTCAATATTTTTCCGGGAAAAATTTTTAAGTCTTTTTATAGCCGGCATGCTTCAGACTTTTTTGGGTAATACAATCCGGAATACCGTTCCTTTACCCAATTCGGAATAATTAATGAATAACCTTCCTTTATGATACTCCTCGATAATCCTTTTAGACAAGGTCAAACCTAACCCCCATCCTCTGTTTTTTGTAGTATATCCGGGTTTAAAGACAGCTTTGAACCCGGATTTGGGAATGCCTGTTCCATAATCCTGTACATCAACATATACAAATTGTGTATTATCTGTAATATGAATATCCACCGTTCCCTTCCCTTTCATTGCATCCACGGCATTTTTACAAAGATTTTCAATGACCCATTCAAACAACTCAGCATTCACAGGTATAATAAATTCTTCTCCCGGATCAAGATTAAGATGAAAACTGACCTTTTCGGATGTCCTGCTTATCATATAATCTATCACGTTTTGTATAATCTTTTTGAGATCAGCTTCTTCCATTACTGGTTTTGAACCGATTTTTGAAAAACGCTCGGTTATTTTCTCCAATCGCCTTATGTCTTTTCCCAATTCCTCTATTATTTCACTATCCGTTTCCCTTTCTTTCAGGATCTCATACCACGCC
>WFSC01000409.1 GCA_015486185.1 Bacteroidales bacterium
TAATTTAGTATATGCTTTTTCCAGTTTTGGTTTCAGGGTGTCAAAACCGGGCTGGTTCATCATTTTCCGGTAGATGACGATGATCGAATCGGTTTTATGCACTGTTTTCCGTAAGTGATCGTCCAGTTGTTTTATCAGAACGGATCCTTTCGATCCGGATACGCTGTATCCTGCCTGAAGAAAGAGAGAGTCGGCTGTTATATGTATCCGTTCACCCGGTTTGGCCAGCAGGGTGATAAAATTATTATCCGAACGTTTCAGCAGCAGGAAAGAAGGCTCCTGCAACCTGATATGTAAACGGAACGATCCGTTCCGGCTTGTGCGTGTTGAATCGAGTGGTTTGGCTTTGTTGATATTCAGCAGGTCAACATATACCATTTTTTTATTAACCCCGTGCAGGGTGCCGGATATGACCAACGACTCTTTCCTGTGACAGGCCGTAACGAGAAACCCCACCAGCAAGATCAGAACAGGGAAATGGAAAGTATTTCTGAAAAAATATTTTGGATAACCCATTTATTTGTTGATTTATTTACCAAAAACAGCTTCCAGTTTTTGTGTCAACGCTTCTCCCCGTAAGTTCTTCCCGATGATCTTTCCGTTTCTGTCGAGCAGATAATTAGTCGGGATCCCCTGGATATGATAAAGCTTCACCACAGACGACTGCCAGTATCCCAGATCACTGACATGGTACCACTGACCCAGGTGATCATCCTTGATCCCTTTAAGCCAGTTATCTTTGGTACGGTCGAGAGATACCTGGAATATTTCAAAACCTTTCCGGTGGAACCGGTTGTAGTCTTTTACAAGGTTTGGATTTTCCCTGCGGCAGGGACCGCACCAGGAAGCCCAGAAATCCAACAGAACCACTTTTCCCCGCAACGATGAAAGCCTTAACGTATCCCCATTGGGTGAGGGAAGGGCGATGTCAGGGGGTATTTTTCCCATACCCAGGGTTTTCTCCTCTATTTCTTTCTGCCGGCGGTTATTACGCAACTGAGCCATTTGTGCGTGAAAAGCAATGACCGGATCAGCCAGGGGATAATCTTTATACATGGCTGAATCCACCATGGCATAATAATCAAAATCATCCATGGGATCCAGGATGTAATGGCCGGGAGCTAATTGCTGGTAAAGGACCAGCATGCTTGTAAGAGAATGTAAATGATCTTTTATGAATTTTTTGGTATAATCTTTCTGATCATTCATGATGCTTATCGACTGACGATTCAGATTAACGAGGATCTCCCTGAAACGGGGACTTTTTGAACTATCCCTGTAAATCCGGTTCAGCTCCTGGAGCTTGTCAACATTTTTCTGTAAATGGGTTTTGTAATCTTCAAAAAATCGGGTGTCTTCAGATCCTTTGACAGTGTGGTTATTAACAATATCTTCATAATCACCGGTTATGGAAATCTTATCTCCGGGATGTAATATCAAAGTGATGAAATGATTCTTTAAAGTTTGAAGCAAAGCGAAAGTAGGTTGTTCCAGTTCTCCGGATAAGGAAAAATGGCCCTTTATATCAGCCCGTGCCGAATCGGCCGGCACCCATTTGTTCATATGCAATACCCGTACTTCTACTTTTTTCCCCACACCGTTCTTCAGTGCGCCTTCAATACGAAAACTTTTTTTGTTGCTGCATGAAACCGTCATCAGTCCGGCCAATGCAAGAATCCATAAAATTTTAAGCTGCTTCATTTTGTTTATTTTCTGTTGTGTTTACATCCTTTATTTCTTCCCGGTCAGTACCTGTTAATATACAGGATTTATCATTTGCGGGACAGATGTGGCAAATTTAGTGATAATATTTTGTATTTTAGTCTTCCGGGGTGTTTGTCTTTTCCCCGGATGATCTTACAGGTCGGGCTTCGGTCTTTTTCTTTTTTTACGTACGGAAAAGCCGAATCTGCCCAAACGCTCACCCAACACATAATAACTGCCATGCAGGTAGGCAATGGGATCTGTTTGCCGCAGGTCAAAGACGCCGGTTTTCCTGTCCAGATAATGTTCGTCCACATGAATGGCTGTCACATGGGCCAGAAACATGTCATGACTGCCCAGCCCAATGATCTGTTTTACTTTACATTCGATGTTTACCGGCGATTCCTTAATTAAGGGAGTATGCAATGTGCCGGACAGATCGGGGGTAAGGCCCGTTTCCTTGAATTTATCGTAATCCCGCCCCGAACGTACGCCACACCAGTCGGTCGCATGTGCCAGCTCACGGGTAGTCAGGTTAATAACAAATTCACCCGCCTCCCGGATAATGGAATGGGAATACCGTTCTTTCCGGACCGAGATCGATACCATGGGCGGGTCGGAGTTGATCGTGCCGGTCCATGAAACAGTGATGATATTATATTTTTCAGGTAAAACTCCACAACTGACCATAACAGCAGGGAGGGGATAAAGCATATTCCCGGGTTTCCAGCGTTGTTTTGACATAATGCATCAAAGTAAATAAAAAAATAAAGATAATTATTTACTTGTACTCTTCCTTAGTCCTTTTTTCGCAGACGAATTAAAATATAGGTATTTAAATACCTATTTAAATACCTATTTAAATAGGTAATTATGATTAGGAATATTTATAGTAAAACTTTGATAAAGTACTATTAATTAGTATTATATATCTATCATATATTTTCGTTTTTCAACTTTACCCCCGGTTCTCCTCTTGTTGGATACTGCAGCCTCCTATGGTCATCTTTTCTGGTCTTTCCGGAACGCGAAACTGAAAAGCCCTGCCAGTGCGGTTGCTGTCAGATAAAACGGATAGAGAAGCTGGCTTGCAGGAAAATCCTTCATCAGTTGTGTAACACCGAAAAAGGATGTAACCTCCCGTAGCAGCAGATAATCCGGAATACTTTTGATAAGGAGCAGGATAAATGTCCATACAAACCGTGCAGGCTGGAAAATCCCGGCCAGAAAAGAACCGGTAATAAATAAATTCAGACAAAAGACGACAAGCGCTGTCAGGATCGTGTCGCTGTCCCTGTATCCGGGACTTTTTGATGCCCAGCGGGTTCTTTGTCTGAAAAAAGCGCCGAAGCCCGGCTTCTCTGATACTGTGACCGTTGCTTTTACGGATTTGAGAAAACGGACGGTACCGGGGTGTTTCGACTTCACCGTGTGCAGGAGAAAGACATCATCGCCGCTCCTGATATTATTTTTTAAGGGGTCGGCTGTATTTTCAAGTAATTTTTTTTCGTATGTAAGATTGGCACCGTTACAATAAAGGGGATGCCCTGTACCGGCGGCCCCTGTACCGGCTCCCACCAGACTGTAAAACTCGAGGGACCGGAAACGGGAGAGAAAGCTTTTTCCGGGTGGCGAAGAGACTGGACCGGCGATAAATCCGCAACCTGTTTGCTGCCTGAAAGCAACCAGAACGGATATCCATTCCGGTCCGGGACGGGCATCGGCATCGGTGGTGAGGATCAGCAGGCCGGAACTCTTTTTAACAGCGGTGAGCAAGGCTTCCTTTTTCCCCCGGCCTTTGTTCCTGAAAACCTTATAGGTTGCATGATCACGTGCTGCTTTCTGCATGATCTCCCATGTATGGTCGGCAGAACGATCATCGACCAGGATAATTTCAGTAAGGTCAGACGGATAGTTTTGTTTCTCCAGAGACCTGATCAGGGCCGGCAGATTTTTTTCTTCGTTAAAACAGGGAATGATCACCGTGACCTTTTCTTCAGGAGTATCACATTCTTTCTCAAAGGTCTCCAGGTTGTTCCATCCTTTCCGGAACCAAAAGATCATGCCGGCATATAAAAAACCTGCCAGCAGAAAACCTCCTGCTACAAAGGGGGAGAAAAACAGAAAGCGGATTATTTCATCCATTCGTAAAGGGCATAATGATCGCCGTTCATTTCAAGTTTTTCATAGACTTTACGGGCGGGGGCATTGGACTTATCCACATACAGCCGGATCCCCATGACCCGGTCGTCAGCCAGGACCATCTCCTTAATACGCCGGTACATGGTTGTAAAAATACCTTGCCGGCGAAAGGACGGTTCGACATATACCGACTGGATCCACCAGACGGTCCCGTTTCGCCAGTCACTCCACTCATAGGTGATCAGCAGGGAAGCTACCACTTTTTCATCCTTTTCCGCCACAAAATATTTTCCCAGTTCCGGTTTGGCAAAGACCCGTTTTACACCGGCGGTAACAGTGGATTTGTTCAGTTGTATCTGCTCGGTTTCCCGGGCCATTGCGATCTGAAAACCGGCAATGACCTCAAAGTCCAGTGGTTCGGCGGGTCTGATGATGATCATAATGAACAGGTTTAATATTCATCCCAGGCCATTATATTAATGTTTTCCGGCTTATAATTGCAGAAAGCCAGTATAAAGGCACTGGCCAGACGGGCGTTGGTGATAAGCGGGATATTATAATCCACGGCTCCCCGGCGTATCATGTAGTCATTATCCAGCTCTCCCTTGGAAAGGTTTTTCGGGATATTGACCACCAGGTCCACCTCACGGTTATGGATGAGGTCGAGGGTATTGGGGTGTTTGTCTTCGTCCGGCCAGTAAGCCAGCCTGGTCTTGACGCCATACTGGTCATAGAATTTTTTGGTACCGCGTGTGGCATACAGGGTATATCCTTTTGCTATGAGGGCCCTGGCGCTGTTGATAAGCTCTACTTTTGAGCGAGCCGGGCCCGTGGATAACAGGATCTTTTTCTGCGGGATATGATAGCCCACCGACAACATGGCTTTGAGGATGCTTTCATAAAAATCGTCACCGATACACCCGACTTCACCGGTAGAGGACATATCCACCCCGAGGACGGGGTCGGTGAGTTGTAGCCGGGAGAAAGAGAACTGGGGCGCTTTCACGCCGACATAATCCAGGTCAAAGATCGTTCTGGAGAGCGGAGACACCTTCTCGCCGAGCATGATCCTTGTTGCCACATCGATAAGATTAACTTTCAATACCTTCGA
>WFSC01000410.1 GCA_015486185.1 Bacteroidales bacterium
ATGTAGGCATTTTGTTTATGGGCCTTTCCATAATCGCCCAACAAGTTGGTCATGGCTACCAACCGGGATGTGTTGAATCTCCCCAATTCGAGTTGAATACGGTTTTTATCCAGATGACTTATGGTGTGAAAATCAACATATCCGCCTGTTGCCAGGTTTCCATGTGCAGGATCATAGGGCCCTTTATCAAAGTTTACACTGGAAATTATTTCCGGGATAAGAAAATGCAGATCTGCATAACCCTGCCCGTGGGCATGAGATACCATATTGACCGGCATACCGTCAACATGTATGGAAATATCTGTCCCGTGATCCATGTCAAAACCACGTAAAAATATCTGCTCGGCCTTTCCCCCGCCGGCATGCTGTGCGATAAACAATCCGGGGACAATCCTTAACACATCCTGCGATGTATTTACCGGTCGCATATCCACATCAATCTTTGCAAGTGGTATCAACGGATTATTCCTGAACCTCGTTACATTAACCTGTCCGATCTCAAGAGATACAGGTTCCAACTCGATCACGATAAATTCAGACGGGTGAGTGATCTTTACTTCCATCGTTTTATACCCTACATACGATATTACCAAAGCGTGGATTGCGGAATCCGATTTAAGTATAAAATTTCCTACCGCATCTGTAGTTGTTCCATAACTGGTTCCCTTGATCATAACAGATGCCCCCGGTAAAGGTATCCCACTTTTTTTGTCCACCACCTTTCCTTTTACTTCACTATGAGCAAAGGAAATACTACCTGTCAACAATATGACAAATAATAACAAAAGATATTTTTGATAATTCATAAAAATGTTACTTTAAATTAAAACGTGTTACTATTTATTTAAAAAAACAAAAAACGTGTTACTATTTTAATAAATCATGTTACAAATATAAAAAATCATTTGTAAGAATAATCTTTAGGATGTATTATTTTTAGTTTTAACATGAGTTTGATATAAAAAATATATTTTCCTGTTGTCCGGCAGGGACAACCAATAATAGGCAATTATGGAATATTTAATGTATCGTTTGCAGCAGTGGGAAAGGGAACAACCGTAACCGTGTAATCGGGGTTATATTGCACAAGAGTAAAATACCGGTTCATAAAGCCGCTGAACCATCCGGTACGTTCGAACCGAAAATGTCCAATGCACAGATCAGGTTGATAATCCCCGGCGCAATCGGGAAATGATTTTCCATATTTGTTAAGGGCAGAGAGGAAATAAGCTGTTATATCATATCCGTCCCAGGCAAAGCCAGGTTCGGAGGGATCGGAAAAATATTTATTTCGATATTTTCTGATAAATATTTTTTCTTTATCTCCGGAAAAGTTCACAAAGCGTGGACTAAAAACATGGAGGTTCATATTAAAAAAGTAATCAAGTTCAATATTTTTGAAAAACATCCAGGCAGAACATCCAATTAATTCGAGCGGATAACCTTTCGAGCCAATAGTATTGAGACGTGACACGACTTCACTAACAAAACCTTCCTTATCGGAGAACACCCATACGAGGTTATCCCTGTATTTATCAAGTGAAAGCCTGATATTGTTCATAGTATCCGTTGGTGAAATTATCCGGGGTACTACCACTTCTTTTACCCCGATTATTTCAGGGTGGGCAAATTGTGAAATAGCTTCAAGCAAATGGCCTTTAATCCAGTCAAACTCTTTTTGTTTTACCGAATCTTCAGCATGAATAACAACGATATTTTTATCAAGGTTACGGGCGAGGTATTGTACAATTTGTATTTCTTCTGTTCTTTTTGAAGGATGGCACTGGAATGTAAAAGGATTAAAGGAGAGGAAATCATCCTTTCTTGATAAGGGAGAAACAACGGGAATATGCATTTTCCCGGCATAGTCTGCAACGAGGGAAACATTGACAGGATAAACCGGTCCGATAATCAGGTCCATGGTATCGAGGGTACCGGACTTTACCAATGAATCAACAACAGCCGGATCCTGCTCGGTATCAAACACAGTAACGTTTGCCCTGATCCCCTTTTTCCCCAGGGTATCGAGGGCGATCATAGTTCCCTGGTAAAAAGGAAGAAATTTTTTTGTAGGCGGGTAAATCCAGTCAGGTTTACGGTAGATGACCTTTTTTATTTTTTTCCCTGTAGAAGGATCAAAGCGACTCGAATCGATATAGCTCCTTTCATCATTTTCACTAAGGTACAGCGGCAGTAAAACGGCTACATTCCATCTTGTTTTTGTTGGGGTTAACAGAATGCTGTCGCATGGAACATAAGTTTCGTGGTAAACAGGCACAGGTAACGTATCAGAGGATTTCCCGGGTTGCACTTCATTTTCCAATGTCTGTGGAATTTTTAATTCCTGACCGGGATGGATGATATTCTGCAGGCCTGTGTTGGCCTGTCTGATATCCTCTACGGTTAAGTTATACTGTTTGGCAAGGCTGTACAGGGTTTCGCCCGGAGCTACTTTATGGATCGTATAGCCTTTTTCCTGTGGCGAGAATTCAAACCGTTCAGGAACAACACTTTCCCGTGGTATCTTTACCATCATCCCAATGGAAATATTATCAGGACTGATTCCGGGGTTGGCTTTAAGAATATCTTCAACCTTAACATTATATATGCGTGAAAGGGAGTATAATGTTTCCCCTTTTTTGAATTCATGATAAATATAATGACCGGTATCCTGTGTTTGTGTTTGTTCTGAAGGGTTGGTTTCGGGCACGAACGGGATTTTAAGTACCATGCCCGCCTGAAGGCCTGTGATCAGGACAGGATTTTCCCGTGATATTTCTTTTTCCGGAACATTATAGGCTCTGCTGATGGAATATAGTGTTTGGCCTTTTTTTACCACATGGATATAATATACCTTTCCTTCTATGATAACTTTTTCCGAAGATCTGTTGACCGGCTTTACCGGCTCCTGTGCAGTACCTGCAACAGCGGATAAAAGCAATATTATCATTACTGCAGATACCCTGTATATCAGCTTGTTCGACAATTGTATCACCTGTAATGTTTGTATGCAAAGGTAGTAAAATATCAATCAGCACAAAATGACATTTCTGTAAAAAAGAAAGGCCGGCATTTGCCGGCCCTTCTGGCTCTCAACGATCTGACTGCGGTAATTATTTCTGTTTATATTCTTTATTTATTTACCGGAGCTGGTGTTACTTCGGGACGAGGCGGTCCATATCCGCGAAAACCATGATGCATGCTCATTCCGTAACTCCTTCCGGGTTCCATTCCCATGCCTCTTCCATGAAAACCACGTTTCATTTTACCTGCCCGGCTCTGTAAAATCAGCCATTGTTCTTCGGTCAGAATGTTGCGGAATTTCAATTTGAACTCAGCATTTTTCTTCATGATCTGATTCATCAGTTTGGTCCTGGCATCTATATTGGCATTGACCTTTTTCATATCCGGTTTCTCTGCCGAGATCAGTTCATGATATTCAGCCATCAATACCATCATTTTATTTCGTAATGGTAACATTTCTTTTGTCTGAGCCAGTTTCAGATCCTTTAATTTTGTCTGTTGATCATCGGTCAGCTTCAGAAATTTTTGCATTTGTACCTGATGATAGCCTGGTTCTTGCATCATCATCCTGCCTTTTGGGGGTTGACTGAACCCCACAATTCCAGCCATTAGAAAGATCATAACGACTGTTCCTGTTTTCATAATTCCTGCTTTCATTGTTCTAAAGTTTTAATAAGTTAAACAATTTATTTTCGTTTTTACAATCTTTTGACACTTAGCAGCACGGTTTTATTCCCACAGAACAAAATATCTGCATAAATGATTTTCCTGTTACCAGGCAAAAGGAAACCCGGGGCCGGGCGGTCTGTTCTCATGTCTTTCAGGGGAGGACATGTTACCGGGAGCAGACGGGTGCTTTTCCATGCGACGTTTTGGATGGCCTTTTCTTGAACGGGACAGGGACTGCAGTCTGTCAATTTGCTCCGGCGTCAGTAGTGGATATAACTCTTTTCTGTAATCCTTCATGAGGTTGATGAATTCATTTCGGTATTTTTTCCTCAATTCCAGATTTTTGGCTGCATATTTTTTTATTACCGGCATCATTTTCTCACGTTGTTCCGGTGAAGGTTCTACAACATGAAGGGTCCAGTTACCAAAACCTTCCCTGGAAGCAAACGATCTGAATTTTTTCATTTGAGCACGATGTATCTGCACCGTGACAAGCATACCCAATACAAATCCGATCAACAAGGTGCCTGTCAGTGCCAATATGGTTTTTATTTTAGATTTATTCATGATATATTATTTTATTATTTCATTATTCGCCGAAATCTTCATACAACAGATAGCTTACCAGGTTATCATCCGAAAAGGAATCTACTCCCAACACCGAGCTCTTGTTCAATGATCCGGAAGTCAGGTATATTGAGAGCAGAAGAATGATAATCGCAGCTACCCCTGTGATAGCTACTTTCCTGAACAGGCTGAATAACTGGGAAGGGACATCCATTTCGATGACCCGGTTGCCTTCTTCTCTTATTTTTTCCAACACCCGGTTTGAAAACCCCGGCTTAAAACGGAAGGACGCAGTCTTCAGATTTGTTCTGATCTCTGTGATCTCCTCTTTTTCTTTTCTGAGCATTGGATCTTCCTTCAGCGCTTTCTCAAGAAAATATTTCTCCTCAGGAGAAAGTGCCCGGTCAAAAGAAGCATACAACAACTCATATTTTCTGTTTTTATCCATGGTCATAGAATTACGTTTTCCAAAATTTTCTTTAATTGTTTTTGTGCCCTGGCGAGTCTGGAAAGGACCGTACCTACAGGTATTTCCAGAATCCGGGAAGTTTCCTTCGTATCGTATCCTTCGATCATTCTCAGGACGACAACCGATCTGAATCTTGGATCCAACATTTCCAATGCTTTTTTTACCAGTTCTTCATTATCTTTTTTTTCATGGCTTCTGCCTTCATCCGATATATCGTCATATCCGGCATTTTGCTGGTTTCTGGTAAACAGGGATACCGTTCTTTTTTTCTTCTTCAGTTCATTTAGTGAAAGGTTAATGGCTATACGGGTCAGATAGGTACCCAAAGCTGCTTCTCCCCTGAAATGATCCAAAGCCCTGTAAAACCGGATAAACACTTCCTGTCCCACATCATCTGCCTCAGGCGTGTTTCCCAGCATACCAATTACCACGTTTGCAACCATAGGCTCGTATTTTCTTACAATCCGGGCAAAGGCCATATGATCTCCTTTTCGAGCCTTTTCCAATGTTTTAAGATCTTCGCCCCGTTGCTTCACTCTCCTCTTTTTATCTTTTTGACAATAAAAACATATCTTTTATTCCGGAAAGATAAAAAAAATGAAGAATGGAAGAATGGAATGGAAGATTGGAATGGTGGAAAAATGGAATGGTGGAATGGTGGAAGAATGGAAGAATGGAATGGTGGAAGAATGGAAGATTGGAATGGTGGAATAATGGAAAAATGGAATGTTGGAATAATGGGAGCTCACTTAATTAAATTTTACTTTTATCTTTTTACTTTTATCTTTTTACTTTTATCTTTTATCTTTATTCCTTATGATTGAAC
>WFSC01000411.1 GCA_015486185.1 Bacteroidales bacterium
AATATATACACACACTATAATCTCCAACGTAATCCGAAATCAATAACCCTTCCGTAGTTTTCCACGGAAGTCTGGAAATGATTCCCTTTCACTAATACAATATCCTCCTCTGCATTGAGATTGGCGATGTTCATGAATACCTGCAACCCTTTTATCCAGGGGAGTTTGTAGTTTGCTGCCAGATCAAAGCGCAAATAATCATCGGTATAATTATTCAGTTCGGGATTGAAATCAGGTGATGTAAACACATCTGTTTTGTATAGCATAGAGATACGGAAAGAAAAATTCTTATAATCCATCCCCATGCTAAGGTTTACGATATCACTGGGCTGATCGATCATTCTGTCCACATAGAAAGTGTCAATATTTTCCTGAATCAGGTTAAAATTTGCGTCGTAATAGGAGTGAATGGTCGTCTTGGGATACAAGGCCCTGGAATAAATGTGCGTGTAGTTTGCGTTCAAAACAAGGCCTTTCAGTATTCCCGGCAGGTACCAGAAGTTTGATTGCCAATCCAGTTCCACACCTTTAACATAAACAGGATCTTTGAGGTTTTCCTGTGTAACGATTTTTTTGTATTTCATCTCCGGAGGCAGGTCATAATCACTGGGGTCAATGATCACCCGGCTGTCGGTCCAGAAGATCTTATCGGTGATTTTCTTATGAAATCCTCCTATCGTAAAGAGACCTATTTTGCTTTGGTGAAATGTCAGATAGAGATCCCAGTTTTCAGATCTTTCGGGAAGTATTTTATAAAAATTTTGTTCAATATTATAGGTGCCGATATCCTGGCGGGGGATAAGGATGTCAAAAGGAGGCCGTGAGAGTGACTGAGTGTAAGACAAGTGTACTTTAAACCATTTTGTGGGATTGATGAGAAGGTGGATCATCGGCAACCATGATTTAATATGCCTTTCGGTAGTCGTATCGTGGGCTTCATAGTTTGCGTTCTCTATGCCCGGATTTCTGCCTCTGGCACCGGTATAGGACGTATTGTTGTATTCATATCGCACTCCCGGGATAAACTCTACAAGTTTGGTGAAGTGCAGGGTGGACATAATGTAACCTGCATACAGGTTCTCATTGCCCGTGTAATCGTAAGAGGTAGAAGCGTAAGGAGTGTGTCCGTAAGTCATGTCCACAGGGGCCTCTACTTTGTTCATTGCCAGGATTCCCTTTTTCATCAGGTCGGTACGTACGACCGGTCCCATAGTGTATTCCCCTTTGAGGAACTCATAATGATCAAAGTTCGCATTTTCAAAATAGGAGAAAGGAATAAAGGTCATTGATCCCACATCTTCGGTTTTACCAATGGCCTCAAGGAGGGCGTCTTTGGCTGCGCGTCCGCTGCCCAGGTTCATTAGCCCCCCATAAACATCCTGGTCATACGATCTGGTTGTATATTTGTATTTACCACCGAACTTCAGTGATCCGCCGATCTTTTCTGTAAAATTGAAAAACCATTCCATATCGGCAGCGCCTTCGATCCTACGGTCACGGGTCTCCGAATTATGATAGTCGGCCCGTTGCATGATGGATTGTGTATAATCGATCCTGCTTTCTCCGGTGGCAGGGTCAATGGCATAAGGGGGGATATCTTCGGGCAGGAGATTCACATTATCGTTGATACTGGACAAAACATTGTTTTGCTTGAAACTGAATGATCCGCTGTAAGGTGTATGGTTGGATGTGAAAGAATGGGATACCCTGGCATCCAGGGAAATCTTAGAAAACTTTTGTTCATAGGATAAAATATTGGTCAAAGTTGAAATATTATTCTCATCTTCGGAAGAAGATGTATTGAAGGTGCGATTTTGGGTTGAATAATCTTCAGAGTAATATTTTGCATCTGTTTGTTCGTTGCTGAAAAGATTGCTGAACATAATCTTTCCTTTTGGCAGGTCGTAATCCATAACAAATGTGCCACCATACCTTTTTTTATTTCTGAAGACATTGGTTAGAGACACATTGCTGGTATGGACCGGGTCCCACACATCCTGCGAGGGACCTACCAGATAGTATCCGGCGTTCATATCATTTGAACTCCGGTTCCGGTTTTCTGTATTGAACTGAAGGAACATGCCAAGCTTGTTCCCTGCAAACCGGTTACTGATACTGCCGACGATCTGGTAGTTGTTAAACGCATTATGAACCTGGTTGTAGCTCCCCTGCAGGACCGCATTGGCATGCAATCCTTTCTCTGCCTGCTGCAATTTGAAATTGACAGTTCCCCCAATAAAATCTCCGTCTTTGTCAGGTGTGATGGCTTTGGAGAGTTCGATACCGTCCAGGGAATAAGGGGAAATCATACTAATGTCGGTGCTGCGGTCTCCGGCACTGGTAGGGGACATCTCCACCCCTTCGATCATGATCTTATTGTATTTTGGGGAAAGACCCCTGACTACAACCATATTGCCTTCGCCCCCCTCCCGGATGAGGGATACTCCGGGCAGGCGTCCTACTGCTTCGGCAGCATTGGCATCCGGCAGTTCCTGAATACGTTCTTTGGATACAACGTTGACGATCTCTTTGGATGCCAGTTGCTGGTTGATGGCAGCGATCTGGCCCTTGGCCTGGGTTGTAACCGTTACCTCGGCCAGCCCAATGGCTCCCCGGTACGTGAGCTGGAAATCGATCTTTTGGGTCTCTCCCCCACTGCATTGGATATTCTTTTTTTCCTCTTTATATCCCAAATAAGAAGCAACCAAAACAAAAGAGCCATTGGGTACACTTTGAATGGTATAATGCCCATCAGCATCTGTAACTGACCCAATGGTAGTTCCCTTTAAATATACATTGCACCCGATCAGCGGCTGTTTTGTCTTTGCATCAGTTACGGTACCTGTGATTACGTTCTGAGCAAGTCCATTTGAAATAGTTCCTGCCAAAAGAAAAAAAAGATAGAAAAATCGTCTTTTTAACATTGTTCGATATTTTAAAAAATATATCATGATTCATTGTGCAATATTATGATATATTTTGCAATAATACAAGAAAAATGCATAAAATTATCATAATTTTATGCATATATATGATA
>WFSC01000412.1 GCA_015486185.1 Bacteroidales bacterium
ATGTTCACATAATGTATTGTTATACAACATCATATATAAAAAGATGAAATATTTATACCGGACACCGGTGATAAAGAAATATTTACTTTAAAATAATACAAACTGGCCGGATTATTGTAACTTTACTACATGGTTAAAAGAAAGGTATAAGATGCATATTATGAGTATTGAAGAGTTCCGTAAAGATATTTTGCAGGGGGTCCCTGAAACCCTGCCCCCTCCCAAACCGTGGGATCCGGGTGTTAGCCATGCTCCGAAAAGAAGGGACATTTTGTCAGTCGAAGAAAAGAAAATGGCGTTAAAGAATGCTTTACGTTATTTTCCTGTGTCGTTTCATGAAGAACTGGCCCCTGAATTTGCTGAGGAACTGGAAAAATACGGGCATATTTATATGTACCGTTTCCGGCCCGATTATAAGATGTATGCCCGGCCTGTTGAGGATTATCCTTATTATTCCGTGAAGGCAGCAGCGATCATGCATATGATCAGCAATAACCTTGATGAAGCGGTGGCTCAGCATCCACACGAACTGATCACTTACGGCGGAAACGGTTCGGTATTTCAGAACTGGATACAATACCGGCTCACCATGAAATATCTGGCTGAAATGACCGACGAACAGACGCTGGTGCTTTATTCAGGTCATCCGCTGGGATTGTTCCCTTCGCATCCGGAAGCTCCGAGGGTGGTATTGACCAATGGTATGGTGGTGCCGAATTATTCTTCACAGGATCTTTATGAGAAATTCTATGCTATGGGGGTTACGCAATATGGCCAAATGACAGCGGGCTCTTTCATGTATATCGGCCCGCAGGGGATCGTTCACGGAACAACCATTACAGTGCTCAACGCCGGGCGGAAAGTACTGGGAGAAAAGGAAAGCCTGCATGGCAAGTTGTTCGTTTCATCGGGACTGGGCGGCATGTCGGGAGCCCAGGCCAAAGCTGCTGTGGTCGCCGGGGCAGTGGGTGTGATCGCTGAGGTTAATCCCAAAGCCATAAAGAAACGTTACGATCAGGGCTGGTTGAACGAGATGTATGATGATCTTGACCAGGTCATTGACCGTATGATGGAAGCAAGAAAAAATAAGGAGGCCGTGTCGATCGGCTATGAAGGTAATATTGTTGATCTTTGGGAGGCCTTGGTGCAAAAAGGGATCTACGTGGAGCTTGGTTCCGACCAGACCTCTTTGCACAATCCCTATGGCGGGGGATATTACCCTGTGGGATTGAGTTTTGATGAATCAAACCGGATGATGGCAGAAAACCCTGATCTTTTCAGGGAAAAAGTGCATGAATCCCTGCAGCGTCAGGTAAAGGCCATTAATGAGATGACGGCACGGGGTATGTATTTCTGGGATTACGGCAATGCTTTTTTGCTGGAGTCGGGAAGAGCCGGTGCCGATATATTTAAAGAGGATGGTTCTTTCCGGTATCCCTCCTATGTGGAAGATATCATGGGCCCTCTGTTCTTTGATTATGGTTTCGGGCCTTTCCGCTGGGTATGTACTTCTGCCAATCCGGAAGATCTGAAAAAGACTGACAGGATTGCAGCAGAAGTGATGGAAGAAATTGCCAAAGAGGCTCCGGCGGAGATAAAGAACCAGTTGAGTGATAATATCCACTGGATACGGGAAGCCGGAAAAAACAAACTGGTGGTAGGTTCACAAGCCCGTATCCTGTATGCAGATGCAGAAGGACGTATAAAGATTGCCTTGCGTTTCAATGATGCTATCCGTAAAGGGATCATTCAAAAACCTGTTGTACTGGGGAGAGATCATCATGATGTGTCTGGCACAGACTCTCCTTTCAGAGAGACTTCAAATATTTATGACGGGAGTAAGTTTACCGCTGATATGGCTGTTCAGAATGTAATTGGAGATGCGTTCCGGGGAGCCAC
Organism: Bacteroidales bacterium; assembly: GCA_015486185.1. Taxonomy (GTDB): domain Bacteria; phylum Bacteroidota; class Bacteroidia; order Bacteroidales; family VadinHA17; genus DRPN01. The sequence goes on from WFSC01000412.1 coordinate 1,900, forward strand.
CTGGGTGTCTCTGCACAATGGCGGAGGAGTAGGATGGGGAGAAGTTATAAACGGCGGCTTTGGAATGGTACTTGATGGCTCTGCCGAAGCAGACAGGCGGATAAAAAGTATGTTATTCTGGGATGTGAATAACGGCATATCCCGGAGGAGCTGGGCACGTAACAAGGAAGCCATGTTTGCTATACGGAGAGAAATGGCACGTACCCCGGATCTGAGGGTTACGTTTCCTAATCTGGCCGATGACCGGCTTATTGACAGAGTAATTAGAGAATGAATAATGAAATGGTTAAAAAAACAGGACTGGCTTTCTGGCTGGTTATAATTATCGGAGGGATTATTTCCTGCAGTGAGGAGAATACGGGCATATCACTGAATGGTACATGGCACATGGAAGAGCATAGTCAGTTGTATGGCCTTGAACATTACGACGTACAGATCACGCAGATCGATACCACTCAAATAGAAATAACCAATTTCTATAACCTTGGTACAGATACTTATGTGTCCGCATCTTTAAGCGAGTTGTCGCTTACCATTGATAAACAGAATGTGAGTGGGTATATTATCCAGGGTACCGGATCAATAAACAGCGATTATAAGACCATCTCATTCAATTTTACAGCGAATGACGGTACCGTGAAGGATGAAGTGATTGCTCAGTGCAAAAGATAGAAGAACCTAAACGGTCTTTATCATTGTTGATCTATATTTTTTTGAACCAGAACAACAGCAAAACAGGCAAGCCCTTCTTCTTTTCCCGCAAAACCCATTTTTTCACTGGTGGTTGCCTTCACTGATACATGCTCAACAGGGATTTGCATGATCGCAGCAAGATTCTTCCTTATCGCTGATATATATGGTTTTATCTTAGGTTTTTCGAGCACGACCGTTGAATCGGTATTCACGATATCAAATCCCTTTTCCCGGATCAGGGAGACGGTTTTTTCGAGGAAGATACGACTTTTCATATTTCGGTAAGAAGGATCCGTATCCGGGAAATAATCCCCTATATTTCCGAGTGCCAGGGCTCCCAGTAGAGCATCTACCATAGCATGGATAAGGGCATCTCCGTCTGAATGGCCTTTGGTGCCTTTGGAATGGGGTATTTCTATCCCTCCGATCATGAGTTTTCTATCCGGTACCAGGGGATGAACATCATAACCAAAACCCGTACGAAGGATCATGCCTTTTTCTTTTTGTTTTGTTTCTTGAATGAATCAAAATCAAACAACAAGGTAAAACGCAGGGTTCCGGCCAGTGGATTGTTTTGGTAAACCGGTATAAGGTAGGAGAAATCCACCGCAAAGACATTCAGCCGGAGACCAAGGCCCATGCTGAAATATTTTCGATTTCCCTTGGTCTCGTGTTCATGGAAATAGCCTCCGCGGATAGCAAGCAGTTTATTATACCAATATTCCACGCCAACGGAATAAGTGATCTCATGCATCTCTTCCTTAAATCCTCCGGGGGCATCATAAAAAGAATGCAGCATACCTATCGGTACCGAAACATTCGGATCCCTTCCGGCAATTATTGTATTGCCTGTAGAATCATAGATAGGGGGTGTAGGTACCAGCAATTTGTTCAGGTCGGCGGAGACATTAATTGTGTTGAATTTATCCAGGTTGATACCCATCCTACCTCCAACCCTAAGGTTTATAGGTATAAAATCCGGTTCCTGGTTGGGAGTATAGGCCATTTTTGTACCTATATTGGATATGTTAACACCGAAAGCGGCATTTCCGCTTTTGTCTCCCAGGGAGATGTCGCTATGATAATAGGTAGAGACATCGGCTGCAAAAGAGATTCCCGGTTTGGTATCGGAGCCGCCGGCTCCGGTACCTCCGGTAAGGTTGGAGTAGATAAAGCGGAAAGCCAGGCCGGCAGAGACTTTTTCTGAGAAAGCCCGTGCATATCCGGCATCAACGGCAAATTCGTTGGGGTTAAAGTAGCGGGTCAGATTTCCCCAGTCATCCGTGAAAGTTATATCTCCCAGTGAAAAATAGCGCAGGCTCATGCTGACGGTTTGTAGTTTGTCTATTCTGTAATAACCTGCCAGGTAAGCCAGGTTAATATCATTAACCAGGTTCCTCAGCCAGGGGGAATAGGAAAGGGCCACACCGCCACTTCCCTTTATGAAAGCATATTTGGCAACATTCCAATGCTGAGAATTAATGTCGGGGGTGGTAGCCACTCCAACATCACCCATGCCACCAGCTCTTGAATCCGGGGTAATGGTCAGAAAAGGAACTGCGGTCTGGATCGCATTTACCTGCCCCGCCAGTTGGTCCCGTGAAATAACCTGGGACATGGCTGGATGAATCCCGGCAAATAAAAGCCCCAGCCAGATAATAAGTGATTTCTTAAGAGTCATCCTCGTTTAATTTGTGCTGTAAAAATAATAAAACTAATCAAATTTAATGAATAATAACAAGTTTACCATTACCGCTAACCTGAATACCTTCTCTTGAACGTAAAATTATCTGATAAACGTATATGCCTGCAGAAACTTTTTCTCCTCCGCTATTTTTTCCATCCCAGTGGATGGGTTCAATGGAATAACCATTTACTATCTGGTGGTCCCGGAGGATACGGATCAGGCTCCCGGAAAGGTTGTAAATACGGATCTGAATATCCAGTTCCTCATTACTCATAGTATGTTCCAGTGTGAACCACGTATCCTCGCGGAAAGGATTAGGATAATTTCTGATATTTTCAAGAACAGCCTGTGCCCGGTCATTGACATGGAAAGAAAGGGTTGCTTCTGAAGAATTATTGAAATTGTCCCAGACCTTAAAACGAATGGTATGGAGGCCCCTGGAGAGCCCGAAGAATGGATAGGAGACAGTACCTTTTTTGTAACTGTTCATTTGATAAGTAAAATAATTATTCAGGATCACAGGATCGGCCTCCTGATCATCCAATACGGCTGTAATATCATGACCGATACCATTTCCTACCGTATTAATACCACCTTCATCTTCAATATATGCCAGAAACACGGGGTTTTTGTTGCAAAGGCCGCCGTCCCTGAACAACGTATCGTTAAGATATAATTTTATTCGTGGGCCTGTGACATCCGTGCCCGGATCATCGGTAAATCCTCCGATAAGAATCTGTTCAAATGCACCGGCAGCATCCTGGTCATTATCCAGGGCTGCATAATAATTAAGCTTGCCGTACCCGATATTGTAGGAAATATCTTTAGGTACCAAAAAAGAGAATCTGAAAAGACCATTTGTGATCTCTGCCTGCCCCTTAAATAGAATATTGTCCTGTAACGGGAAGGTCATGGTTTGTGTATTATCATTGCCCAGCGTTGTGACAGTACGTGCCTTGTCAAACACAGCAGGCTGTATCACCCCGTTTATATCAGGGAGGAAAACACCTCCTGGATTTTCCACATGGCCTGAAACGGTAATTTTTTTAAGTGCTTTCA
>WFSC01000413.1 GCA_015486185.1 Bacteroidales bacterium
CCCCGGAGCCGCATTCACATACATCCGGATGGAGTCGTTATAAACAGCAAAGACCGTCTGCCCGTCTTTTCTCTTCACTTCAAATAACGGTTTAGCACTGTTCACATCATCTCCCTGAACTGCCAGTTTGCTGCCGTTGGGGGAGGGTGTTCCGATAGCCACACTCCCTTTCATATAAACCAACGTATCCGCTTCCATGCCCCATCCGTTTGCAACCCTGCCTGCCATTTTTGCATAGGGCACCGACTGAAAGGGAACCGGATCATAGGCCTGGAAACCGGACCCGTTATCCAGTGACACCTGCAGAAAATAATCGTTCAACGACCAGTCGATCGCATCAAAAGAGGAAAGAGTCCCTCCGGTTGCCGAAGCATCCGGATCACCTATAACCAGGGTAAACAACCCGAAATTGTTGGTCGTGACCTGATGATCTTCCTGCCATACCACCGTGCCGGTCGCACCTCCCTGAAGGATAGCGATCCGTACAGTCAGATTAGTATTTTTCAAAGGACTTCCCGATTGGTCCCTCGCAACAGCCTGGTAATTAAAACCACGCGGCAACTGAGCATAAAGAAAACTTCCTGCAATTGCAAGTAAGAATAAAAATAATAATTTTTTCATTTGTGTAAGGTTTGAAGAGTTATTCGGATTTTTGTTTACATAATCTCTTGTTACGTTAAGATATTCATAAAGATACGTATATCATAATAGTTTTGATGAATACCTTATATTTTATGATAAATGATTCAGGATTTAATTTTAAAAATAAATTTTTAATCCACTGCAACAAATTAGCAGAAAGATCGTCTTTACAACAACATTGAATCTATTATGGAAACAGATATATTAAAAAGCTATTTTTAAATAATGATAATGAAAAGATTTATTCCTGTTTTATTATTTCTGACCTCGCTAACCCTTTTTGCCGCACCGGATAAAAAAACTGATAAAAGAATTTATAATGCTGTCAGGTTGACTACCAAACCTCCGGTTATTGATGGAAAACTTAAGGACCCGGCCTGGCTGTCAGGCAAATGGGACAACGGCTTCATCCAACTTCAACCTTTCCAGGGCAGACAGCCGTCTCAAAAAACCGAATTTAAGATATTGTATGATAACAACAATATCTATGTGGCTATAAAAGCATATGATACGGCCCCTGATAGTATAGAAAAAAGGTTGACACCCAAAGACAATATGGATATGGCAGGAGATCTTGTTGGTATCCTGTTCGACAGTTATTATGACCACCGTACTGCTTTTAATTTTCTGGTTAGTGCAGGAGGGGTAAAAACCGACTATGTGATGTCAAATGACGGCAACAACGAAGACCCTACCTGGGATCCGATCTGGTATGTAAAAACCCGTATTGTAAAGTACGGCTGGAATGCAGAGATACGGATCCCATTGAGCCAGCTACGTTTCAGCAAAACCAATAGTCAGGTATGGGGCCTTGAGGTAATAAGATATATATATCGCAAACAAGAAGTCTCTCTCTGGCAGTTTATCCCCAATGATGCCCCCGGTTTTGTTCATTTGTTTGGAGAAATGCATGGTATCAAAGGGATAAAGCCAAAAAAACAACTGGAACTGGCACCTTATGGCGTGGCCAGTTACGAACATTACGAGCCGGAAAAAGGAAATCCTTTCCGGCCTGGTAAGGGACATAAACTTAATGCCGGCCTGGACGGAAAGATAGGCCTTACCAACAATATCACCATGAATTTTACCGTAAACCCGGATTTCGGACAGGTAGAAGCCGACCCTTCCCAACTGAACCTCACAGCCTATGAAACCTTCTATGAAGAAAAACGTCCTTTTTTCGTGGAAGGGAAAAACATTTATAACTATCAACTTATGATGGGTGACGGTGATCTGGCCTCGGAAAATGTCTTTTATTCCAGGCGCATAGGCCGCCGGCCGCATGGATATCCTTCGTTGGGAAACGGGGATTATGCAAATATCCCTGATGCTACCACCATTCTGGGGGCTGCCAAAGTATCCGGTAAAACAAAAAACGGACTGTCCATAGGTATTCTTGAAAGTGTCACCGCTGCCGAGAAAGCGGAGATCGATCGCGAAGGTTCACGCAGTTACGAAACCGTTGAGCCGTTGACAAACTATGCAGTGGCCCGTCTGCAAAAAGATTATGGACAGGGAAGAACATCCATCGGAGGAATATTCACTTCCGTCAACCGGAAACTGGACGGAACACCCCTGAATTACCTTCATAAGGCTGCCTATACCGGCGGACTGGATTTTTCCCATAGCTGGCACAACAGAAATTACAATGTCAGTATGAAGACCGTTTTCAGTTCGGTGTTCGGAGACACTACAGCTCTGATACGTACACAAAGGTCATCCACCCACTATTTCCAGCGACCGGATGCCAAATATCTTACACTCGACTCCTCACGTACCTCATTATATGGTTCAGCAGGAACTTTTCAAATCGGTAAAGTAGGCGGTGGCCACATACAGTACCTGGGTTTTCTGACATGGAAATCACCGGGACTTGAGCTGAATGATATTGGCTTCTTAAAAAATACGGACCAAATCCTTGAGATTTTATGGGTCGGATATAAAATATGGGAGCCTTTCAGTATCTTCCGCAAGATGAATGTAAATATCAATCAATATTCAGGATGGGATTTTGGAGGAACTTATCTTATGACCGGAGTAAACACCAATCTCTTTACCCAATTTAAAAATTACTGGTCTTTTGGGATAGGTATGAACGGGAGCAGCAACAGCGTATCCAATAGTCTGCTCCGTGGCGGGCCTTCCTTCCTGATGCCGGGCAGGATCGGCACATTTATGCACCTCTCTACCGATGACAGGAAGAAACTGAATTTCAGTTTCCGTTATTATCTCAGAAACGGTTTTGAAAAATCGAGTCATACCTCAAATTATTCTGTCGGTATTTTTTACCGTCCTTTCAGCACGTTCCAAATTTCCCTCCAACCTGAATATACCAAAGGTTCGGATGAACTGCAATATGTGTCAAAAACAGACTATAATAACGAAACAAGATACATTTTCGGTCATATTGATCAACAGGTCCTGGAGATGTCTATCCGCCTGAACTTCAGTATTCTACCAAATCTGAATATCCAGTTCTGGGGACAGCCATTCATTGCGGCAGGAAAATATTCGGACTTTAAGCGCATTACCAATCCACAAGCTGATGATTTTTCGGACAGGTTCCATACTTTTACCGGCAATGAGATCTCTTATGATCAGGATAATCATGTTTATCTGATCGATGAAAACAATGACTCAA
>WFSC01000414.1 GCA_015486185.1 Bacteroidales bacterium
AAATCAAAAAACAAAGATAAAAAAAGTAAATATAAATACAAAATAAGAAAATAATTATTAAAAGTGTTATGAAACCTTATTTATTGGCCTGTAATATTTTTTTTGTTTTTTTGTAGAATATAATACTTTTAGTCTCTTAATTAACAATGTGATATTTCGCTAATGAAGGAAAAGACGAAACCACAAAGCAATACGGTGGAACGGAGGGAAAAAATCCTGGAAATGCTTTCGGAAAAGGGAAAGGTTTTGGTTCAGGAATTGAGTAAAAAATTTGAAGTCAGTGATGTAACAATCAGGAATGACCTTGAGCAGTTGGAAAAAAAGAATATGCTCATAAGAGCACGGGGAGGGGCGTTATTACCTGGAAATTTTGTGGCTTCCGATTTCCGGATCACTGAGAAGATCAAGCTGCATTATGCTGAAAAAGAAAGGATCGGAAAAAAGGCGGTGGATTACATCCAGGAGTCTGAAACGATATACCTGGATGCAGGTACCACTACTTTTCAGATAGCACGACAGATGGGGAATCTCAAAAATCTTACCGTTGTTTCCAATGCGCTGAATATTATAAATCAGCTATTGAATTACAGGGGGATGAATATCATTGTATTGGGGGGATACCTCCGGAAAAATTCTCTATCATTGGTAGGCCCTATGGCGATTAAGAACATTAATGACCTGTATGTGGATAAAGTTTTTCTCGGAGTGGACGGCTTTGATACGGAACGTGGCATATATACACCGAATATGGAGGAGGCTTATTTTACGGAGAATCTTGTAAAAAATGCCAAAAAAGTTATTGTCGTGACCGATTCAAGTAAGTTCAAAAGGAAAAGTCTCTATTTTTTCTGTCCTGTTGAAAAGATCGATGTAGTAATAACGGATCAAAATATCCCGGAAAAAGATCTCAATCAATTACAAAATTTAGGGATTGAGGTGATTAGGGTTTAGTTCGTTGGTCCTCGGGCGGTGAAGGTCTCTTTTTACCCGGGATGATCGGGTGTAGCTAATATGCTTAATCATAGTGTATTAGCAAAACGATCGTACTGTTTTTTTCTCTTTTACTTTACTGTCTTTTTACATTTTAACTATCTGCGAAAATTTAGTATATTTATCAAATGAGTTATTTTTTCAGGCATTTTGTTTGGTTTTTTCTTTTCCTTGTATGTGCTCATGCTGAGGCTCAGGAATATGTGTTAGTGTGGAATGATGAGTTCAATATGGCGGGTTTGCCGGATACTACGAAATGGAACTATAGAAAGGGCAGGACCGGTGTGGAGGAATTACAGTATTATACTGTAAAAAGGCCGCAGAATGCCAGGATAGAAGACAGTGTTCTGATCCTGGAATTGCGGAAAGAAAAATACGGTGATGCGGATTATACTTCGGCATGTCTTATGTCCAATGGAATTGGCGATTGGCGTTACGGCAAAATAGAGATCAGTGCCAAGGTTCCCGACGGCAAAGGTACCTGGCCTGCTTTGTGGATGATGCCTGTCTTTTCAAAATACGGTCCATGGCCCAAAAGCGGAGAGATTGATATCATGGAATACATTGCCGTAGAACCGGATAATCTGTATTATACCTGCCATTTTGAGGGAACGGACGGTTCCGGGCACCAGCATGCTGGCAGCGGACCGGTGAGTGACATCAAAAAACCTTTTCAGAAGTTTATAAAATTTACCCTCGTATGGACTCCCGACAAACTGGCGTGGTATGCCGACGACGTGAAATATTTCGAATACGCTAGACCCAATAATACGACAGACCCCAGGTTATGGCCTTTCGATAAAAAGTTTTATCTCATTCTGAACCTGGCATATGGAGGCTGGGGCGGATACAACGGAGTGGATGATTCGGCCCTGCCCCAGCGTTTTCTTATAGATTATGTCCGTGTTTATCAGTTACGGGAGACGCAGGAACCCTTTTCTTTGGATGTGCCAGACTCAAAAGGAGGCATCGTTATGGTTGATCCTCCGGAAGAAGAATATCCATCCGGAACGGAGGTTATACTGACGGCTGTTCCTGATGAAGGCTATGTCTTTAGAATGTGGGAACATTGGAGCAGAGCCAATCCTTTCGTTCTTCAGATCAATAAAAATACTATGATCAGGCCTTTGTTTATCAGAAAAAATGAATGTCTCATCAATGGTACCTTTGATACCGGTTGGGATTATTGGGTAAAATATGTATATAATGATAGCCTGAATGTTTTAACGCTGGATGTAAAAGACAGTATGCTGATTGCCGATGTAACGTCGGAAACAAATACACAGGAGTGGTATGCTGGTTTTCAGCAAACGGGTTTTGCTATGGATTCCGGAATCTATACCTTACGTTTTGATGCCCGTGCCAGTCAGCAAGAAACCCTTTTCATCGCAGTGGCTAAAAATTATTATGACTGGATGCCTTATGTATACACCTACAAACCGCTGGACACAGTGTTAACGAACTATGTCATTCCTTTTCAGTTCCCTGTGGCCGACGAAAGTGTGCGTTTGTTTTTTGGTGTGGGAAAATCCAACGGAAAAATCTGGTTTGACAATATCAGCCTGATGAAAGAAACACCTTCTTCAGTGCGTGGTGCTTATACACCTATGGGAACTTTTGAGGTATATCCCAATCCGGCATCTGAAAAAATTATTGTGGATCTGAAAGGGAAATCTTTGGATAGTCCTGTAATTATACAAATTTATAATATGCATGGTCAACTTATGTTAGAAAAGAAAACGAATAAAACACGGGAGATCATGGATATTTCCCTTCTTACTTCCGGCACATATCTGGTAAGTGTGAAATGCCGGAACTTTTTTGACATAAAAAAAATAATAAAAAGGACAAGGTAATATTATTGAAAAGAAAATCTCAGCTTTGTTAATCCTTCCCTGATTTCCGGGGCCGTTGGTAGTGACCGTATAAGGGTCGGCGGATCCGTCATCCATAAGGATCCGTTCCCGGGCAGCACCTGAGTTTGGCTCGGAGCCGTCCCAAAAATAGAGGAAGATAAGTCGCTGGATATGATCCAGGAGCGCTTCGTCTTCCGGGTTTGGCGGTCCGGAAGAGTGACAGTAGGTGAGGGCAAGCAGGAGGATCAAAAATATGCTGGTAAGCGGTCTCATGAGCAGGGTTCATTATGTAATGTTGATACCTATACCCCCGGAAGAGGAGAGGCAAAGGAGATTTTGATAAAAGTATGAAATAGTTTGGTAACTTTTGGTTTAACGGTCCTCAGAAAGACGGAGGATCGTGAGTTGGGCGGGACAGAGCTTATTTATCCTGATTTAACTTAGATGATTCTGGTATGTGAATAAGCAGATGGTGGATATTCCTCAAAAAAGGAGCTCATTTAAATCTTTTTCAGTTGGAGCATCTACCACATCAACAGCTTGGGTGGTAAAGATATTTTTGCGATCTGTTTTGGCAATATTAATCATACGCTCAACATCTTCATTCATATTGATCAAATTGACCTTGATATTTAGATCTTCCAGTTTTCTAGTTTCCATTACAAACTGATGATCTGCTCAGTGAGATCAGTCCGGAAGAACAAAAAATGACGGACAGAAAGATGCTGCTGGCAGCCAGGATTGCAGATGCTATGAAAAAAAAAGGCATCAGTAAAACGGGCTTGTCTAAAGCATTGGGAGTTCAACCTTCGGTTGTGACAAAATGGCTGAGCGGCACCCATAACTTCACAATAGAGACATTATGGAAAATAGGTGATGTTCTTGATACTGAACTGATAAAACTTGAAGACGAGAAAGAAAATCAGACTATTTACAGAGCTACTTTAGAAATCAACCAGCAGGTAGTGAATGAGAATTTTTTAAGATATTCTATTAAAAATGTTCACCCCGTTGGTGACAGACAGGAATTATCTACCCTTAAAAATTAATAAGAATGGGAAAGAAATTGAACATGAAATTTCAGATACGAGGTGTTGAGA
>WFSC01000415.1 GCA_015486185.1 Bacteroidales bacterium
GTAAAGAACCCGCTGGAGCTTGTTTCAGGATTTGGATAGCTTGCAGGATCCAACAGGCTGGCGTGCCAATACCCGTTCTTATCCTGCAGGGAAGCCACTTTAGCAGCCATCTCCTTAAACAGTTGTTCATAAAAAGGACGATATTTACTGCCTGCCGGCAGTTCGCTAAGGATACGTACCAGGCCTCCCATTACCCATCCGTTTCCACGACCCCAGAACACTTTTTCTCCGTTGGCTTCCCGTTTATCGAAATACCGGCTGTCCCGGTAAAAAAGATGTTCCTTTTTATCATACAAATAATTATAGGTAGCCTTAAATTCCTTATCCATAAATTTCATGTAGTTCTTATCACCGGTAATAGCGTACAGTTTTGCATATACAGGCGGTGCCATGAAAAGGGCATCGCACCAAGACCAACGGTCTTTAGTATGAGGTGTGAAATGCCGGAAGTCGAGTGAGACATGAGAAGGATGTTTCATAACCCAGCAGGTACGATCCTCCACAGGTGTCAGTATACGTTCATCCTTTTTTAGTCGGTAAATATCCAGGAAAGTCTGTGTTACCACAAGATCATCGGCATCATACATCCGGAAACCCGGCTGCCAGTGATATTTTTTTCCGATTTTGATCAACCAGTTCAGGTATTGAGGATCTTCACTTAGCTGCGACCAGGCAAACATACCGGCATACAGAGCCCCGTTGGTCCAGTCGAGAGGGAAATGCCGGGGTGGGTAAAAATGTCTGATCTGCCAGTCAGCCACGGCTTTCATAACCTTCGTAACATCTTCCGGGGTCATATCCCCGGAAAAAAGAGGAGCCAATTTGTTTCCCTTGATGACAGAAACAAAATCGGTATAATGGCTGTAATATTTCAGATTCATCCACAACACTGAGGGTAATAGTCCGTCTTTATAATTCCGGACCACAAAAGGACGTACATTGTCTTGTTCCGAGTTTTGTGTAACCATGGTATGATCCCAGTTTTTTCCATGATCTTTTGTCACCCATCGTTCAATTTCAAAGATATCATTATGAGGCCGGGAGAGGTAAACCACCTGCGGATTCCGGTGATCCAGATAAATCCCTCCTGAATAATGGGGCTCCGGTTCATTATCTTCCTTTCTCTTTTTGTACCGGGGAAACCAACTGCCGGCACGGCCTAAAATATAGTTATTCCATTTGTTTCCGTCCCAGTATGCATAATTATAATAATGTTTGGAATCTTCCGGGAAGGTGGCATACACCATGGCAGGGTGGCCTTGTTTGTCAACGGCGATATCCCATATCCAGGCCCTGATCCTGGTTTTCACTCCGTCATAGACTTTCGGAACAATATTCTGGTCAATGGGCAGGTGAGCCGTATCCCCGATCTCCTTTCCAGCCGCGTCATAAAACCGGCCGTGTTCGTATTTGAGATAATAGATGGAATTGCATATTTCATTTCTTGGGTGCCCGTCGGTAAAGGCAAAATAAATGGTACCTTTTCCGTCAGTAGCTACTTTTGTATAAGGTCTGTTTGAATTTGAGGCACCCGGTTTTGCTACCAGGGTAATCGATTTGGACCAGCTTTTACCCAGATCATCCGAATAAACAAACGAGGGCTTCCAGTTATGCCCTCCCCGGAAAAACATGTAGATCCGGTCATTTTCTTCCGAAAGCATAACGGGGTTGGTATAACACATCATTTTACCCTCGTTCACATTTTTCACCGGATCGAAAGCGGATATATCCCTGGGTTTAAGAGAGGTGGTATAATAAAACCCACCGTTATGATGCGTAAAAAATACCATCAGCCTGCCGTCAGGAAGGAAAAGCAACGAAGGAGCCGTATGATCATCCCGTTGAAAATGCCGGACAATGATCGTCGAATCTGTCTTTCCTGTTTGATAATTGTAAGTTGCCACGACAATATTCCCTTCCGAGCTGGTACGCCCGAAAAACAACAGACCGGATACATTATCATAAACCGCCCGGGGGTCGGAGAACCAGCACCAGGCCCCGTCGCCCAGTGTCATGTAGTCAGCACCCCGTTGGGCAAAAATTTGATTTACAGAAAAAACTAAAAGTACCAACCAGAACAATTGCTTAAATTTTTTCATTGCTTATCGATTTAAATCATTTACTCAAATTTCACAAAAGAATCTCACTCTAAAACTATTATGCATTAAAAAAGCCTTTGTATAACCTTGGTGTCTAAATGTCTTGATGGCAAATCGGAATAAACAGCCACTAAGGCACAAAGGCACCAAACATTCTCTAAGGGATCAAATTCAAATATATTGTCATTCTATGATAAATCCAAATCATTTACAGACCCCTATGCTTTCATTTTTAATGATCCGCGCCATTTACTTTTCATTATATCTCAGCAGTGCCTTTGATCTATCTGAAAAAGGGATGGTGACTACCCAAATACCCTTGTTCGCAAGTTTTACTTCCACTTTTACGACATCAGCATCCTGTGACAAAATCCTGGTCCGGATATCCGGTGTTTCCCTTTCCGACGGAAAAAGGAGCCAGACAAATGTTTTACCCGTTTTAATATTTGTTGAATAAATACTCACCGTGTTCGGTTCATAAACATTGTAAACAGGACTGTACCAACCCTGTATGTCCGGCTCGTCCTGTCCTTTTACCTTCCTGATCTCCCATTTCGTTTCACCGGCAGGTATGATCAGCAGCGTTCCTCCTGCATTGGTGGCGGATACAATATGATCATTTAATATTTTTACTTTACAATCCGGATGCCAGTGCCAGAGGACATTGATCTTCCGGGGTCTGTCGGTTGTAACCCGGTCTGCTATGATCCAGAAATTTCCCCGCACATAAAACAAGGCCCGTATGTGCCTGGCCTTTCCCGGCAAACCCATAAACCGGTCAAATGAGTTACAGGCATAATCAAACTTGCCGGTTATTTTGTAATATTTGCCGGGCAATGGTTCCTCTGCCCTCTCCGGACCGGGTGACTGACCGCACCCATCGATAAGGATCACATTATGGCTCTGGCTGCCCCTGGCATACTTCCGGTATTTATCAGCCACCGCACCACGATAGGCAAACCGACCTCCGTCAACCAGGAAATCATGCCCAAACGCAGCTACTGAAATATGCAGCTTGTCATTATGCTGATGTCCTGTCCCCCAGGGCCCCATATCAAAAAATGACCACTGTGCTTTTGGATCATAACCACTCCGGGAAATAAGCTGTCCAGCCCATGGGAAAAAGAAGGACGGACCGTCAGCAGGTTCAACACCTGATCTGCCACAGGAAGCTATGAACTCCCAGTCTTTCCTGTGATATTTTGCGGCAGTATGCAGTATAAAATCACGGGTATAATCCAGGTCAGAGTCGTTATTCAACAGCCCGTAACCATCAGGTCGCATGGTACAGGCAAGGTAGTTGTACATCTTTTCAAGGGTTTTCCCATAATAATCCGGCAGTGTTTTACGGGCATTCTGACAAATTTCCTGAAATTGGGCAAAGTTTATAAGCGCTACACGATGATAATGTGAAGTCAGCTCGGTTTGTACCCCGTCATCATATACTTGTTGCCTGAGGCTCTGCGTCATCGCTTTGATCGAATAATCCAACCATTCGGGAGATTTCCTGTATTCAGGCCATGCCGTTGCCACGGTCGCCAGTCCCGTCATTTCCATGGTCAACCAGTTACCTCCCCGCGCATGATAATATCTCGCATAGTCTGCATGGTCAGGCAGGCTGGCAAGGATCAGCAGGCGGGTGGCAGGAGAGAGATAACCGCTGTTCATCATTCCGTAAAATACCTGCGCCCATACTTTCTCCCTGAAACTGACTTCAAGCCCCCTCCACATGGCTGTGCTGCTTTTCTTTGCCGGATACGGCCAGCTACTGATGATCCAATCTTTTATAAAACTATCGATATACCGGGCATACCGGGGATTTCCGGTCTTAAACCAGGCATCCAGCAATTGTTGAACGGGATAATGCCGGTTGAGCGCCCAGGCCCATTCCATATCATTCTCAGGTCCGGTACAGTTCCAGTCCAGGTGGCCGTCATCCAAACGGGGCACCTGGCCGGAAACCCGCTGAAAAGTGTAAATATCCCGAATGATTGAGTCGGCTTTTGCATCCGTTTTTCCGGACACAGGAGCTTTTTCTCTTCTGATAATACCTGCCGCATGGCTGTTTTTGTAATAATCCAGCAGTTCCCTGCACGCCAAAAGGATATTGTTATCCTTGTAGGCTTCCCTGACTTTTTCCAGCCCTTTCTTATCCAGGTCCAGGGCACGAAGCATGGCATTCATTCTTTCAGGATAAGCTTCATAGACATCCTCTGTCGTTTTCAGTTCCTGCCAATTTTTTACAGGCTTTCCTGTTATGCTCTTTCCGGCATATACACCCTGTGGCAGGCGGACAGTGATCCTGCTGATTCCTTTTCCTTTATCCCAGGCAACTCCAAGATCACCCATATTTCTGTTGATCTTTCCCGTGATCGTCAGATGCAGTACCGATAGTTTGCGTGAAGGGTCTGATATGGAAATTTCCACGACCGAGTCCTTTTTAAGTTTAAGCATCACTATTCCGGGCCGATCAATGGCCAGGTTCAGGTTATCCGTTATTTTTACCTCTCCCGGCTGGTAAAAGACCAACTGACAAATACCCGGCGGTTTGTTTTTCACAGCCTGTAGTGCCGGGGTGTTGGATAATATTTCCATATCACGGGCAACAGTATTTTTTTCCAATTCGCCGGGGTCTGTTAACGGAACAACAATATACTGATATTTTTCATCTTGGGGTTTTATGCCGTGATCCATCCATAGCATGAAAACATTTTTAGTGATCTTCTCTTTCGGAGAATCGGACTGATGGTTTATGCGAAACCAGCTTCCGGAGGCAGTGTCATTTTTCAGTTTTATCCTGGCCGGTTTTGGAAAAAGATATGCCACGCTATCATGAAATACCCATTCAACCCTGTCCAGATCATGGCTACCATGTTCCAAAACAGCTACTTTGCCGTTATGCTTTACCCTAACCTCACCTTTCAGTAAGCACTGGTTCAATGTGGTAACCACCGGATAGGGAGATGAAGAGGTTATCCCGGCGCCGAGACAGACATAGGCA
>WFSC01000416.1 GCA_015486185.1 Bacteroidales bacterium
CAGGATCAATTTTTTCAAAGAAACGGGTACAGTCCTCAATCTGATCTTCCTTGACATCCACGCCTTCAATTTCAGCACCAGGGAACGTACGGTATAAAAAATAAGTATATTGTCCAAAGCCGGAGCCGGCATCCAGGATCTTCAGGGGTTCATCCTTTTTCTTTGCCGATGATCTTATTTCCCTTTTCACATACCAGGCACGCAATAGCAACGAATCCAGCAGCCGGTAAAACAGGCGCCTCAGCCAGGGTGTTTTATTGAATACGGTTCCCAGGGTTCTTTTTATAGGATCATATTGCATGCCGGGTACAGATTATTTAAGGAGCTTCTCTATGTGTTCAATATAATCTAGCGAATCATCCAGAAAGAAAGCCAGTTCAGGCATGGCCCTCAATTGGTTATGGATACGCCGGGATAACTCATATCTGATCTTTTTCTTTTGATCATTGATAAGCCGGTTAAAATCATCTTTCGTAACACCGGGGAAAATACTCAGATAAACCCGGGCCAGTGACAGGTCCGAACTCATCCTTACCTGAGTCACGGTGATCATTTTCCCTTCAAATAATGTCTTGCTCTCTTTCAGAAAGATGTCTCCCAGCTCTTTCTGTATCAACTTGGCTACCCTCTTTTGTCTGGTTGATTCCATTACTTTTCCGCATTTTATCCGTTGCAAAGATATAACTTTTTAGCATCCCTCATTTTGTCTTTTTCCTTTTATCTTTCATCTTTTTCTCATATCTTTTTTAGTTTTGCAAAAATTTAATGCTCATATATATGGAAATTGTTGTTAGCGGCATACGGTCAACGGGAAATCTGCACCTGGGAAATTATTTCGGGGCAGTTGTCAATTATCTGAAGATGCAACATGATTACCAGTGTTTTTTCTTTATCGCCGACTATCATTCCCTGACCACCCATCCTACGCCCAGGAACCTGCATGACAACGTCAAACAGATCCTGTCAGAGTATCTGGCATGCGGTATTGATCCGGAAATAGCTACGGTATTTCTTCAAAGTGATGTTCCCGAAGTCACCGAACTGTATTTGCTGTTGAACATGAATGCCTACGTAGGGGAACTGACCCGCACCACCACCTTCAAGGAAAAAGTCAGGCAGCAGCCGGACAATGTCAATGCCGGTTTACTGACCTATCCTGTCCTGATGGCTGCGGATATCATCATCCATAAAGCTACCAAGGTGCCCGTTGGCAAAGATCAGGAACAGAACCTTGAGATGACCCGGCGTTTTGCCCGGCGCTTCAACACCATGTACAAAGTTGACTATTTTCCTGAGCCCTCCGCCTTTAATTTCGGGCATCAACTGATCAAAATACCCGGACTCGACGGCAGCGGCAAGATGGGAAAAAGCGAAGGGAATGCTCTTTATCTTACCGACAAACCCGAAGTGATCCGGAAAAAGGTAATGCGTGCCGTGACCGACAGCGGCCCCGTAAAAGAAAACCAGGAAATGAGCGAACCGGTCAAAAACCTGTTTACCATCATGGAGGTTGTGTCTTCTCCCGATACGGTTAATCATTTCAGAGACCTCTACAATCGCTGTGAGATACGTTACGGAGATCTGAAAAAACAATTGGCTGAAGATATTATCACTTTCACTACTCCTATCCGTGAGAAAGTTCACGAGATATATGGCGATAACGACTATTTGAGTAAGGTAGTCAGGACAGGGGCTGAGAAAGCGCGTGAAAGTGCATCCAAAACCATCCGCGAAGTCAGGGAGATCATCGGCTTCAAACCCTTTTGACATAACATACTGTCTTCGTGCGCTTTGCGTTAAGCCTTTGCGTGCTTTGCAAGAAAAATATTCTTCATTACCCGGGCTCCCAATTCCCATCTTCCCTGATCAGTCTGATCAATTCATCCACAGCCTTATCCGCAGGAACATTTTTTTTCACAATTTCCCGGTTTTTATACAAAGTGATCCGTCCTTTTCCCGAACCCACATAGCCGTAATCGGCATCGGCCATTTCGCCGGGACCATTGACAATACATCCCATTACGGCAATCTTGATGCCTTTCAGATGGGCAGTACGTTTTTTTATCCTGGCTGTCACCTCCTGTATATCAAAGAGAGTGCGGCCGCAGGAAGGGCAGGAGATATACTCGGGCTTAAAAGTACGCACCCTGGCCGCCTGCAGGATACCAAATGCTGCTGACACAATCGTCGCCGGAGTGGCATCCCCCGTATATTCGAGCCATAAACCATTTCCCATCCCGTCGAGGAATACCGGACCCATATCGGCGGCAGCTTCAATCCAGAAATCTTCCACCGTGGCGCTGTGATACGTTTTTTTCAATATCACCGGCAAGCGGATACCCTGTTCCTGCAACCGGAAAAAAAAAGTACGTATCTCCCCGGCCATATCCTTTTCCCCCGCCTCAGCAACCAGGACAGTACCCGGTTCATTTTCAGATACATACTGTAACCGTTCCATATCATGATCTCTCACAGGGAACTTCACAAATCTTATTTTTTCATCATCGGGAGTTGTTAAGAAAGTATCCTTTTCTTCCTGCGGGATAAGATCCGGTTGTGGTTCATATCCTGAGGGTGGTGAGGAGGAGCCTACAACAACAGGGACTCTTGAAATACCGGGTATTCCGGCACTCTCCCCGAAAAGATGATAGTCAAACGGATCAAAGGATTCCGGGAATGTACTGCTTCCGGCATTTTCCTGCCTGCTAAA
>WFSC01000417.1 GCA_015486185.1 Bacteroidales bacterium
GTGCCATTCTTATTATTAATATAAAGGTAATCGTTTTCATGAAAGTCATTCGACACATAAATATCGGGAAATCCATCGTTGTTGATATCGCAAATGTTCACCCCCAGTCCGTAACCGATCTGGCTGCTGAAAATGCCTGCTTTTGCGGTCACATCATGAAAGACCCGTTTTCCGTCAGCTTCGTCATTTCTATAGAGTCTGTCGCCGGCACGTTTATCTTTTTCCAGTCGAAGGGTAGCTCCGCCATAGCTACGGGAAGTATGAACCGAATGGTTTAACAGATACATATCCAGGTCCCCGTCCATATCATAGTCAAAAAAGGCAGCCTGGGTTGAGAAGCCCTGAAAATCAAGCCCGTATTCATGAGCTTCTTCCTTAAATGTCAAATCTCCCTGATTAATAAACAACTGATTTCTTCCGCGGAGTCCTTTATAATTACCTACATGACAGACATATATATCCAGCAAGCCGTCGCCGTTCACATCCGCCATGGTAACCCCGGTTTTCCAGTCTCCCTGTCCTGCCACCCCTGCCTCTTTGGTAATATCCCTGAACCTGAAATTCCCCAGGTTCAGGTATAATTTATCAGCATGTTGATTAGAAGTAAAATACAAGTCTGTCAGACCATCATTATTGATATCACCGGCAGCAACACCTGCTCCATTATTGAAGTATAAATATTCTATGATATTAAATTGTTTCGTTTCCGTCAGTTTATTGACAAAATCAACATGCGTTTCGGAAGAAGGCATCAGTGTAAACAAGGTATTGTCTTCCTTTTCTCCCTCTTCTTTTTTACAGGAGAAAACCAATAATAATACCAGTATGTACAATGCTGAGAACCTCATGTGTTTTATTCCGGAAGTTTTACTTGTGTATGATTTTAAATACCTGTAACGGACCGTTACTTCTGGAGATCACCAATATTTTACCTTTTAAGGTATTTATCTCCATTATATCCCTTATTTCACCATGAAGCCGGAAACCCGAACGCCTGGCAGGAATATTTTTAAAGTTTCCATGGCCGTCTCCTGTTAAGAACGATCCATAGCTGGCATCATAACGACCCACTTCAGGTTTGACATTATACAGATTTCCCCCCAACAGAATATCAGGGTTACCATCTGCATTATAATCGCCTATATTGGCTGCAAATACAGGAGAGAATTGTGTTTGCAAAGGCAATGATTTTCTGGTAAAATGACCTTTTCCATCATTAAGGAAAAGGGATGTTTCCAAAAGATATGCATTTAAATGCAGCGAAGACTTTAATTGCTCCGGGGTAAAAACATCTGTGATCTGCTGGTTTTTATACATTTTATATGTTTTGTACTTCTTGAGAAGTCCGGGCAATTGCCGGGTCAGATCATGTTTTAAGGCGAGGGGATAAGACGTATCCCCCTCAAACACACAAATGATCTGTTCGACGGATCCATTCATGTCGAAATCATTTACATACATACTGACCGGTTTATCCGGTGAAGCATGAAATCTTGAATTAAGTCCGTGATTGCCGGCTACAAAATCCACATCTCCGTCCTTATCAAGATCACCGGCAGCCAGGCAATTCCACCAGCCCCCGGTTTTTTCCGGAGCAAAGGCATCCTTTTTTTCCTTAAAAAAGCCGTTATCATTAACAAATATTTTCAGGGGCATCCAATCTCCGGCCAGTATCATATCCTTATCCCCGTCGCCATCAACATCTGCCCACAGCATATCCCGGATCATGCCAATATTTTTCAATCCGGGAGCAACACGGGCCGTCACATCGGTAAAATGACCTTTCCCATCATTTTCCAACAGGTAACCATTTACCGGCACCCCATAGGCAAAAGGCCTGAGCCGTATCCCGACAAAGAGTTCCATCACCCCATCCTGATCATAATCTTCCGCTCTCACACAGGAAGTGCTCTCATATTTTCCGGCGGGCAGAATCTGTGCAGATTTTTTGAAATGTCCCTTCCCGTTATTTATATATAAACGGTCACTTAAAGCAGACGAACTTAACGGAAACTCATTTCCTCCGCTTGCCACATATAAATCCAGATCGCCATCCTGATCAGCATCAAACATAGCACAATCTATATCCTCTGAAATCTTATCTGCAGCAAACAATGTTTTATCAACCGGTTTAAAAGATCCGTTCTTCTGTTGTATCATCAATGCCCCGGGTTGTCCTTTGGCTCCTCCTACATAAAAATCATCCAGTCCGTCCCCATTGACATCTCCCTTGCACATACGGGAACCTTCGGTTGACCTCATATGATAAAGAAGCCGTTCCCGTGAGAAATCATTAAAAACATTTTCTTTATGTACAAATGGGATCCTGTTCTTACCGTCAACCTCTTTAAAGAAATTCGGGATCGTATGAACGGAATCGACCAGATGAACAGACTTTTTAATTGCATCTTTCTGATACAATGTTAAGGTTTGATCAGTTGGCACATTTGTTAAGATCGTGGTACGTCCATCAGGCCATTGTACGATTAATGAATCTACCATGGTCAGTGGACCGAGGCCCAGGTTCGGACGCGGGTCAACACTTGATTTGAATCCCCGCATAGGCATTTGCTCCAGATAAACAAATTTGCCATTTTGTACAGCCGTTATGCCGGCGCCAATAGCTTCGGTATTCCCGGGGTCTCCCTTTAATATTATTTTCAAAAAATGATGATCCGGCAATTGTTGTCTTGTTTCATTGCGATATATAAACATAGGCATATTGACATTGTTGACCACCA
>WFSC01000418.1 GCA_015486185.1 Bacteroidales bacterium
ATTCCTCCCTGAAATGGCCGCCGGCAGATTCTTTTCTGTTCAGTGCGTCTATGGCCATTAGTTCGGCCAGTTCGAGAAAGTCAGCTACCCGGTCGGCCTTTTCCAGTTCGGTATTCAACTCATTCATGGTGAGCGGGATGCGGATGTTGTGCCAGAATTCTTCCCTGATCAGGTGTATCTTTTCGATGGCTTCCTTCAATCCCTGTTCATTACGTGACATGCCGATATGATTCCACATAATATGTCCGAGTTCCTTATGGTACTTATCTATGGCATGAGGCCCTTTGATATTCATCAGTTTTTCAAGCCGGTTGCGTACATCCTCTTCAGCTTCCTTAAACTCAGGCAGATCAGTGGACATTCTGGGGGTACGGATCTCATCGGCCAGATAATTCTGAATGGTGTAAGGGAGAACAAAATAACCATCGGCAAGACCCTGCATCAGTGCCGAAGCTCCCAGCCTGTTGGCTCCGTGATCAGAGAAATTGACTTCACCAATAGCATATAATCCCGGGATCGTGGTCATAAGTTCATAATCTACCCATAAACCACCCATGGTATAATGGATGGCCGGATAGATCATCATAGGGGTTTCGTACGGATTATCATCCACGATCTTTTCATACATCTGGAACAGATTCCCGTAACGGGCTTCGATGACATCTTTTCCCAGCCGTTCGATAGCATCCTTGAAGTCCAGGAAAACAGCCAGTCCGGTAGGTCCGACGCCATATCCGGCATCACAACGTTCCTTGGCTGCCCGTGAGGCGACATCCCGTGGTACCAGGTTCCCGAAAGCAGGATATCTTCTTTCCAGATAATAATCCCGGTCTTCTTCCGGAATATCGTTAGCCTTCAGTTCTCCTTTCCGTATTTTTTCTGCATCTTCTTTTTTCTTTGGTACCCATATCCTTCCGTCATTACGGAGGCTTTCACTCATGAGGGTCAGTTTGGATTGATAATCGCCATGTACCGGTATGCAGGTAGGATGGATCTGCACATAGGCAGGATTAGCAAAATAGGCACCCTTTTTATAGGCCTGCCAGGCTGCACTGATGTTCGATCCCATAGCATTGGTAGAAAGGAAATAAACGTTTCCGTACCCTCCGGTAGCCAGAACGACTGCATGACCAAAATGCCGCTCCAGTTCTCCGGTGATCAGGTTCCTTACAATGATACCTCTGGCTTTCCCGTCCACAACGACAAGATCTTCCATCTCCCGCCGGTTATATAACGTAACGGTTCCTTTGGCGATTTGACGTTCCAGTGCACCGTATGCTCCGAGAAGTAACTGTTGTCCTGTCTGGCCACGGGCATAAAAGGTCCTGGACACCAGGGCCCCGCCAAAAGAACGGTTGGTAAGCAATCCGCCATATTCACGGGCAAAGGGTACACCCTGGGCCACACACTGGTCAATGATATTATTACTTACTTCCGCCAGACGGTACACATTGGCTTCCCTTGAACGGTAATCACCCCCTTTGACCGTATCATAAAACAAACGGTAAATACTGTCACCGTCATTTTGGTAATTCTTGGCGGCATTGATACCCCCCTGGGCCGCAATACTATGTGCCCGCCGCGGACTGTCCTGGTAGCAGAAAATTTTAACATTAAAACCCAGCTCTCCCAGGCTGGCAGCAGCCGAAGCGCCAGCCAAACCTGTCCCTACTACAATAATATCCAGTTTTCTTTTATTATTCGGACTTACCAGTTTCTGGTGTGCCTTATAGTTCGTCCATTTTTCTGCTATCGGTCCTTCAGGTACTTTTGATTTCAATGTGACCATAATGATTAACCTTTTACAAATTTCAAATCAGGAGAAATAGATGATTAAGGGAATGATCGTAAATCCTAACGGAATAAAGATGGCATAAAGAATGCCCAGTACTTTGAAAACAGGAGATAATCCGGCTGTATTCCATCCAAGGGTCTGAAAAGCAGACCAAAAGGCATGGGCCAGATGAAAACCCAGGATCAAAAAAGTAAATACATATATAATGATATAAGCAGGGATCTTGAACAGTTGATGTGCTACACCATAAAAATCTTCAGGATTTCCTGCTACCAAACCAATTTTGATGAAATAAAAATTCATAAAATGAATGATCAGAAAAATAAAAATGATCAACCCGGTCCAGATCATAAACTTCGAAAAGAATGATGTTTGTGAATAGTTCGTGATCTTATATTGCTGCGGCCGGGCCAGCCAGTTCTGGATCTGCAGAATGATGCCCCAGATAATATGCAGTAAAAAGGAAGCCAGCAAGAGCACCTCAAACCCCTTGACCAACCAAAAGGTGGCCATAAAATGAGCTGCATTGTTAAAAGGGTCAGGATTGTCTTTTAGCAATAGTAAATTGATCCCCAGATGCACAGGCAAGAAAAGGATTAAAAAAAGCCCCAACAATGCCATCGTAATTTTTTTTGTGATGGAAGAACCTAAAAACCTGCTCATAGACTTAGAATTAAATAGGTTTACAAACCAGATAAAATAATTTGCAATGTGCAAATATAATAGTCATCTAAAATAATATATATGTTCAGGAACACAAAATATAGTCCGTATTATTTATTTTTGTAAGAGAATTTTTAAGGTGGAAAATATAAAATGAAATGTATCAACAAATTATAAAGAACGTCAAAGCTTATTTAAAGTTATTCTAACTTTCACAATAGGGGAAAGATGTTTTTATTAACGTGAGTTTAGTATAACAAAACATAAAAATATTTGTTAAAAATTAAGATTATTGCTTATGTTGAACTCATGTTATTAAAATGAAAGATTATGCAAATAC
>WFSC01000419.1 GCA_015486185.1 Bacteroidales bacterium
GGATAGGATTGGTATATCTCCGGTGGTTTTCAAAAGGGTTGGAGGATTGAAATATTTTATCATCATAAAGATATAAATTTGTAGAACAAATGAGGAAAAAAAATTATTCCTGATGACATCAGGTATTGTCTTTTCGCCACTTGCTTTTCCTAGATAGCACGGATTTACACAGAAAATTGGTGGAGGTCAGGTGATAGATCATTTCCCGCAGATACCGCAGATTTATATAGAAGAAAAAGTTCCAGGTTCCAGGTTCCAGGTTCCAGGTTCGAAGGATGATCGATGAACACCGAATGGCGATTGAATATCAAATAACGAACAACGAATTTCGAATGTCGAATAATGAATTTTGATTTCTGATTTTTGAATGATGATTTATGATTAACTAATTAATTACTACTTAACTTCGCGAGCGAAGCGAACTAATTTCGGCTCCAAGGCAGCCCAACTTTTAATTTTAGTCACTTTTAACTTTCAACTCACTTCAAACCTCTCACCGATCCCTGACCAGCCGTACGCTGAACCCACAGCCTTTATCGTCAGCATAGCGCCCGACACCTGACCCGAAAGCATCCAGGTAACGATCCCAGACACATTCACAATTGCTGTATTCCTCTGACTGGGCTTTGCTACCTGACCAAAAAAGCGTATAGTCACCCAGGCGATCGAAGGGAGCATCATTGTTACATAAAGATGGACACTCATATCCTAAGAGCGTGGTGGTTTACTAGGGACCAGGGTGCCTGTGGGCTAAAGCCCTGAGATACTTGTCTTCTCAGTAACCCCGGGCTAAAGCCCGGGGTTAGTCATGCCTTATCACTGCCGGGGTTTTAACCCCTCATTTTTTCAGGTGTGCATAGCACAGAAGAATTTTGGTCAACTTTAGCTGAACCGCATCCAACTTGTTGATCAATCACGGCGAAGCTAATGTGCCGGAACGGGTCGCTAATATAACAGGACCTGATTTACAAAGATTATTCCTGCCAACTTTTAATATTAAGCTGTTACCGGTTTTTTTGTGGGATCAGGAGGTAGCCGA
Source organism: Bacteroidales bacterium (assembly GCA_015486185.1). GTDB lineage: Bacteria > Bacteroidota > Bacteroidia > Bacteroidales > VadinHA17 > DRPN01. The sequence continues at coordinate 1,040 of WFSC01000419.1, forward strand.
AGAAGATGGTAAAGAACAGATAAACGGCTACAATGCCCCATCCGAGTATATTTAAACCTCCGGAAAGAGTGATGATCACTGTTGCCACGAGCGCAATGGTATCATAGATAAACAGATCCCAGATGATCGCACGCCGGGCAACAGATTCTTCAGCATTCCGTGCCAGCCATGTGAGCAAAAGAGTCCCGATGAGCGCGGCTCCATACTCTCTTGCTGTCAGAGCTGCCCCGGGGCCATATGATGTGCCCAACAGGTTCAGCAACCAGCCGGGAACAAACAGAAGTAAAGGACCAAAGCCTAAACAGACAATGGCTTTTATGATCATGACGGTTTTAAATTTCATAACAATTCTCCTTATATTTAATGATGACCTGACATACGATCAGGTGTATTGATAAAAACAGTAACCGTTGCCTTCAGAGGCAACCTGCATCCATGAACTTACGGACTTCTCACGCCCTTACCGCCCTGGTTGGTTGCATGCATCCAGGCCTTGATTGTGTCAGTGTAATGATGGAATGATCCCCGTACCGGTCTTATGTTGCATCCGGCTCCGGGGACATAGGTTTTGAAAGGATACAGGTAGGTACAGCGATCTGCCTGTGGATGGATTCCTGCATTATGAAGAACTTTTTGCATAACACTGCCGTGTAAATGATGCCATCCGGTGTTCCTGCTCTCAGGCCCGGGGAAATTCTCATTGCAGGAAACTTTTGTAGCCCGCTTTATTCAGGTTTTCTTCTGTCTGCTATCTGGAGTACAATTTACTGAAACAAAACCAATTATCAAAGTTTTTTGGTGATTATTTTTCAATGACAGGACAACCGTTTTTTATATGGGCTGGAGGCTGATGGTTGTAGGAAGTAAGTTGAAAGGTTGATAAGTTGATAAGTTGATGGGCTGATGGATTGAGAATCGGTAAGATTGCTATCGCAATTATGCAGGGACCAAGGACTTCGGAGCGCAAAGCAGCGAACTAATTTCAGCACTTTATCTTACCAAATTCCTGCTATCACGCGGACGGAGGGAAGGGGATAGGGGGAGGGTCAGTTTAAGCTGATATTTACTTTATCTTTCCTGTGCGGTTCGAGGTGGATTAACCTGTCGAACAGATCCGTTTTGGCGATATATTTTGGGGGATCAAATAATCTCTCCTGTTCTATCGTGATCAATCCGAAATAATCCAGGAATCTGTCAAACGTACGGATTGAATAACAACTGTATGCCTCCTTCTCTGCTGTTCCATAAGTGGGGTGGACCGATGCCAGCAGCTCCGGAAAGGCTTTAAGATATTTTTTTGCATAAAATGCGTCCAGCCGTTTTTCTTTTCCATATTTGGACAACAGGAGCAGGGAAAAACCATACCCCAGCTGACCGATCTGTTCTTCACTGTATCTGTCGTAATAAGCCCAGTTGAACCTGGTGGCAAACGTTGTTATGATCAGTCGCAACAGTTCATGGTTATCATTGCGTATTTTTTTTGCTGCTTTTGTCAGGCTGATCTTTCCGTAACGTTTCCTGGTCAATCCGGCAAGTTGCAGCAAAATCCTTGTGAGGTTTATGGTCATACAGTCGGTCTCTTTGTACAACTTATAAAGACCGGATTCAATAAGTTCGTCTTTTATGAATCCCTGCCGGTAAAGGTCAGATACTATTCTGGTGGGTAAAAATCCTTTTTGTGTCAGTTTCATCTCTCCTGCTTCATCGATCCGTTGCATTAAATACTTGATCTGATTGAGTAAAGGAATTTTTTGGTAGTAGGGATCAGAAAGTTGCCGGAGCCTGACCGGACTGTGCGTACCAAACGTATTATACAACAACTGGTGCATCTCGAAATGGGAATACCCTTCAAATTCTGGTATTGCCCGGTTGTTTTGATCAAACAAGATGTCATCAATATATTTTTGTAATTCTTCAGGATCCATAGTTTATTGTTTTGAAGTTATTGCCTGTTTCCTGTGCAGTATATATATGACCTAAAGCGAACTAATATCTCTTAGGCAAATTAATGAAAAAAAACCGGGGCTTTTTCCCATTGGGGAAATTTCTGTCCGGAACGGATGAAATTCCCCCCTTTGCTATATGCATTGTGGCTAGTGCTTTATCAGCGGTTGTAAATTAAGTTAATCTCGGAAAGTTCTTTTCCAATTTTATGAATTCCCATGAGTATTTTTAATGTTTGGGCATCGGAAGGTTTTTTCCTTCCCTGAACATATTGTGACAAAAGTGTCGGGTTCATTCCGATTTTGTAAGCTAGCTGTTTTGCATTTATTACTTTATAGTATTGAAAAAACTGTTTAAAGTCAATTTCAAATTTTAAGTTTTCATGAGTTATTTCCAGTCCTTTGTCTTCAAAATATAAACCGGCTGCTTCATAAGCATTCTCAATTAATTCGGGAATTGTTCTCCCGGTGGTGAAAATAGGATATTTGTCTGAATAGGCAGAAAATCCAGTATCCGTTTTTTCAACAATCATTTTTATTTTTTTTCTGGTCGTTTTTATTGTTATATTTTTTTCATTTTATTTAATTCCCGCATCTTTCATAATTTTTTTCTCAAGCCTTTTCCTGGCTACCATGGTTCGGAAAAATTATAGTTCCGGGTTTCTTATCATGTTTCAGTTTCACATGAGATCCTTTTTGAGAGATCGGATACCAACCATCCTTGATTAATATTCTATATAATTCAGAACATTTCATTTAGTCCCTTTTTCTTTTACAAAGGTAAA
>WFSC01000420.1 GCA_015486185.1 Bacteroidales bacterium
ACTTTCTTCTTTTGGCACGGGCAGCCTGCCGCAGATCAACAGCATTTCCAATGCACTTTTTTCAACATTTAACATCAAACAGATCATATCAGGTGCCGTTCTGACGGTATTGCTGGCCCTGGTGATCATTGGCGGTATAAAAAGAATTGCAAAGGTTACCTCTACCCTTGTACCTGTTATGGCCATATTTTATTTTCTGGGTGCCCTTTTTGTTATCTTTTCCAATTACGAAAATATTATTCCTTCCCTGATCTCCATTTTCAGGGATGTTTATACAGGAACAGCAGCCGTGGGCGGATTCATGGGAGCCGGTTTCGCCTATGCTTTCAACAAAGGGGTCAACCGCGGATTATTTTCCAACGAGGCCGGCCAGGGATCGGCGCCTATTGCCCACTCGGCTGCCCGTGCCCATGAACCGGTATCCGAAGGAATGGTCGCCATTCTGGAACCTTTTATTGATACAATCATCATCTGTACCCTTACAGGTCTTGTTCTGCTGGCATCAGGGGCCTGGCATGAGAAATACCCCAATCAATTCCAGAAAGCCGATATGGTCATGCTGTCCAGGGTTTACCATGATAACAATCCACGGGACCGGAAAGAGCTATTCAGCATGTTCAACCATAAGAAAACCCCTCCGCTTTTCACAGGAGATATTACGATAAAAAACGGGAAAATGACTGACAGCCTGACACTGGTAAATTCACAGTCGGTTGCTGAAGACGTCATTTTCACAAAAGCCGGCAAGCCTTATACCGGCAAGATACATGTTGAGAACGGTGTGGTGGATATTGACAAGGCAGGGGTGGTCGTAACCGGCAAATCCCTGCTTCACAGTGCCCCACTGACCACAGAAGCATTCAAAAAAAGCTTTATGGGCGATTACGGCCAATACATTGTCTCCATCGGGCTCCTGCTGTTTGCCTTTTCCACAGCTATCTCCTGGTCCTATTACGGCGGCCGTGCCATGACCTTTCTGGCTGGCTCAGGATCCGTGATCTACTACCGGTTCTTCTATATTATTGCCTTTTTCTTTGCCTCCTTTACCGATACTACTATTGTATGGGCCCTGTCATACATCACCATTGTCCTGATGGCACTGCCTAACCTTACCGGTTTACTTATCCTTCACAAAGAGGTCAAATCAACCATAAAACAATACTGGGTCGATTTTAAAAAGGAACACCCCGGCGAGTGGACACCGGAATAGGGAAGCTTAAAGGCTAAAATCCAAAGGAAAAAGGTTCCAGGTTCCAGGTTCCTGGTTCCAGGTTCCTGGTTCCATGTTCCTGGTTCCATGTTCCATGTTCCATGTTCCAGGTTCCAGGTTCCAGGTTCCAGGTTCTATGTTTGGCAGATTGTTTGGTTATTGGAAGTTGTTTATTGAATATTATTTGGGATTTGGGTTTTGGGTTTTTGGGATTTCATATACCTGGTTGCTGGAGTGAAAACTCAAAGGCTAAAATCCAAAGGCTAAAGTAAAAAAGGTTTGTGGTTTATAGTTAAGTCCCCGGGTTATCAGACTACAGGGAGGAATGCCTACCTGTCCTTACATCTATTCTTTTATAAAAAACTTCGAATCCTGCAGCAGCGGATCTATGCGATAGTAACGGATAAGGACCATTTCCTGTAAAGGCATCACCCAGGCACGGGCCACATCCGGATCAAAGGCAGGCGCTCCGGCATATGAACTTCTATCCGGCACCGGATAAACCTGCATCCTGAAGTTTTTCCCAAATATATCCGTTGCAGTTATAGTGTATAACGGCGTTTGTTTCAGAATACTGTCTGTTGATCCGGGAGACAGGGAACGGTCAAAAGCATCACATTCAAGATGTTGAAAATAGGTAAGGTATGTTCTGATCTTTCCGGTATCCACCTGTTTTATCTTTAAAGATGTATCTTCGTGATAAAAATAAAAACGGTTTGTCAGCGTATCCATTCCCACGGTATAACCAGCCAATGGCTTTTTACCATACTCCAGGGTAACCTTTATTACCTGGCCGGGCAGATAATTGAACAGGGTCCTGTCCCGCCAATAATAGGGATCTGTTACAAAAAAAGCGGCCGGATTTACATCCCCGGCAGGCAAATTGACAATATACCATTTCTTTTTACGGATCAATCTCATCATGTTCCCCCCGGGGATACGGGGATTGATGCAAACTTCATACTTTTTGAGCGGGAAAAAATTTCCGTAAATGATCACATCGACATGCCTGCTTGCCGTATCTTTCAATACCCCGGTTGCCATCTTCTCCGACACGGGCGATTTGATCTCCATTTGGGAGATCACCTTCTTCAGTACCTTGATCGCCCGGATTCTGGCCTTCCATTGATCATTTACCATCCAGCCCTTTTGCTCTTTCTTCAATACAAGTGTGGTAGTATCCTCCTTAAATACGATCCTTGAGATTTTGTTCACCTTTGCTGCTTTCACCTGAAAGATTTTACCCGGAGCAGATGTTTCCTTCCGGCCCAATACAAGAACAGCTATCAGGATCAGAATACCTGCAAGAGAAACCAGGAAAACCAGTAATTTCTTCATAAGTAATTATTTTTTCCTGGCAGCAAACCGTTGTTTTCTGAACAGGTTTACAATTATACCGGCCACTATGATCAGCAATATCGGTAACAAGGTATTGAACACCTCCCAATACAGGCGATGATCATTGATCTTTTCCTTGTCCAGCAGGCGTAATTTAAACTCACGGCCCCGCAATTCCATAAGATTCTGGTCATCCACCAGATAATTCACCGCATTAACGATCAGATCCTTGTTCCCATAGGTTTGTTGTGTCAGGCGATCTTGTCCCAGGGGCAGGGAGACCCATTTATTCCCTGCTCTGCGGACTCCGTTACGGATGATATCACCATCTGAAAATACGATCATGCGTGTAGGCACACTTGTCTCCTTAAAATCAGCATAACCGCCCGGAATTATGGCGGAGAGCAATCGGTTCCGGAAAACAGATTCAAAGGTACCTTCGAGTAACACGCCTGTGATCAGATCCGGCCGGTTAAACTCTTTTTCCGGCGGAGGTTTCCGGATCTCTTCCAGACTCACCAAAAGAGGAGCCCCGCGTGTCCGGGTATAACGTGATGTACGCAAAAGGATATGTTTGCTGATCTCCCCGTTTCCCCGTACCGTATCAAGGGGGCTGACAAATTCACCTTTCACAAGATTCAGGTTACGGGACAACGGATGTTTCTGGGGAGCCATTAACGGATAATAGAGCCAGGGAGCAGGGATATAATGAGGAGTATTGCCTACAACGGCCGTATTAACCGGGATCATGCCGCAACGCATATCCTGTATGAGCGAACCTTCCAGCCGTACTCCGTATTTGAACAGCATATCATTCAAATGCAGATCCATCGTTATCCCGAACGTAGAGCTGGAGAACATGAGGCTGTCAGCGCTTATCTTCACCTTATCCAGCAACCATAAGATCCTTCCTCCCTGCATCAGGTACTGATCCAGCACAAACTTATCCGCCTCACTGAAAGGCTTCTCTGGTTTTGCAATTATAATAGCTGCAAATTTATCCAGGATGCCCGGTTTGCCACCTATAACCCCCCTGTCAATGGTAAAGTACCGGGACAGTTCCTTTTCGGCATCTTCCACCTCTATCTCAGGAAGTTCTCCGTGGCCTTCGGTAAAAGCTATGTGGTATATAGTATCGGCACTGAGCGTTTTGATCCCCCTGATGAGATTATATTCTATGCCTTCGATTGAATGGTTCAGGTTAACGGCAGCCGGAAGAGAAGGATTATTATTTAAAAAGTTCACAGCCATCTCCATCCCGTTATAATTGATCATGGCTCCCGGAAAAATGATCTTTGAAGAAATCCCTCCTTCTTTATCCCGCTGCTGCACATCTGTGGGACGCAGCCCCTTTTTATACAACTCCTTATAATATTTATCCCTTTCTTTGGCCGATCTGCCTTCCGATGGATTGATAAATTCATAGGTAAGGTGTTTGCCGGCATACGCTTCAAATTCGTCCAGCATGTCCTTAATGGCATTACGCATCCTTTTGAAACCTACCGGCATCTCACCGTCCAGAAATACCTGAACATAAACGTCCTTATCAAGATCCTTCAGAATGGTACGTGTTTTTGTTGAGATAGTATATCGTTTTTCTGCGGTAAGGTCTATGCGAAAAAACCATTTGGATGACAACATCCCGATTACGGCCAATACGAGGATCACAATCAGAAATGCTGTAATATTCTTTATAATCAGGTTATACCGGCTGCTTTTATGTATGATCCTTTTACCCATGGTTTTCTTTTATTACCATCTTCTGCTTTGTAAAACAAACCTGGTCATCAATATAAACAGGGTGATCACTCCGAGAAAATAAAGAATATCCCTTGAGTCCAGCACCCCGCGGCTCATGGATTTGTAGTGTTCGTTGATCCCCATTTTAAGTACCAGAAAATTAACCGAATGGAAGATCCCCATCGAACTGATGAAATCAAACCCGATATATAATATAAAACTCAACAGGACGGCCAAAATAAACGCTATAATGGGATTATCTGTCAGTGAAGAGGAAAAAATACCGATAGCGACATAAACAAGAGCCAGGAAGAACAACCCGAGATAGGAACCCCAGATACCTCCCAGG
>WFSC01000421.1 GCA_015486185.1 Bacteroidales bacterium
CGACCTGGCCAAGCTGATGCAGATGTACCTGAACATGGGAGTCTTTGGGGGCCGTCGCATCATCAGTGACAGCACCCTGCATGAGTTCTCCCGGTGCCAGTTTCCGGACAATGACAACCGCCGCGGGCTCGGTTTTGACAAACCGGCACTGAATAATGATACAGTACCCCCCGAACAAGCGTATCCTGCCCTCAGTGCCAGTCCGGAAAGCTTCGGACATTCAGGTTACACCGGCACCTTTACCTGGGTCGATCCGGACAACGGCTTGCTCTACATCTTTTTCTCCAACCGCGTTTATCCCACCCGCCTCAATCACAAACTGATCAACATGAACATCAGAACAAATATCCTGGAAGCAATCTATAGGTCAATAAAAAAGTGAAAAAGCCGAAAAGGTCGAAGAGTATGTTGAGCATGGTACATAAGGCACAGAGCGTAGAGCATAGCGAACTGGTTTCAGTTGCGCAAGCAGTTTAGTTTCCACTTAATTTCATCCCCATTGTTTCCTTATCTTCATATTTAATAAATTACAAAATTTTAAAAAGATGAAATATATCTTTTTCATTTTCTTTCTCCTGTTGGCATCCATAAGTGTAGGTCAGACGGGAAAATATGATGAGGTGATCGCGAATACACGGGTAGCACATTTTGTAAACCCGTTTATCGGTACGGCAGGGGAGGGATCCACCTTTCCCGGGGCTGTTTCTCCATGGGGGATGGTTTCTGCAAGTCCTCATACTACCTATACATCCCAGATGGGATATATGACCGGCAAAACCATAGCTCCGGCAGGGTATTATTACGGAGAACCCCTGATCAACGGCTTTGGTCAGACCCATCTCAGTGGCGTCGCATGCCCCGCCCTGGGAGCACCGGTAATTGCGATAAATACAGGCAAACTGACCCCCGGGAAGTACGCTTCCTCCTATAGCGACGAGATCGCAAGAGCCGGCTACTATTCCGTACTGCTGAACGACGTAAAGACCAGGGTACATGTCACCACGACGATACATGCCGCATTCTATCAGTTCGTTTTCCAGTCAAAAGGCCGCAATTATATCCTGTTGGACGCTTATCTTAACCTCAGTTGGACCAAACATGACGGGCATGTGGAAAGGGCAGGTAAAAATGCCTGGGCCGGTTGGTCTCAGACCGGTAACTTATGCAGCCAGGGCGACCGACAGAAGGTATATTTTTATGTAAGATCCCTGTCTCCTTTTTCGAAAACCGGAATGTGGAGATCAAAAAAGATCCTGCCGGAGACATATCAAGCCACAGGAAATGTGGGAGCATGGTTTGCCTATGCCGGCCAAGGGACCGTTGACGTGGCAATAGGAATATCTTACGTCAGCATGAAAAACGCAAAAGAAAACCTTGAAAAAGAAATCGGAAACAAGAATTTCAGAACGGTATTGCAGAAGAACGTAGCACGCTGGGATTTGGTCCTGAGCAGGATCAGGATCCTTGATAAAGGCAGGGAAGAGGAAAAAGAGATATTTTATACCGCTTTGTACCACGCCTTGCTGCACCCTAACATCGTGAGCGATGTCAATGGAGAATATCCCCTGTATGAGGTACCGGGTACGGGAAAAAACACAGAGCACCCCCGCTATGGTCTGTTCTCCCTGTGGGATACCTACCGTAACCTGCATGCTTTGCTAAGCCTGTTCTATCCTGAACAGCAGCAGGATATGTTATATACCCTGGAGGATATAACCCTGACAGCGGGTCATCCGCCGCGGTGGGAAATATATGGCTCGGAAATAAACCTCATGGTGGGCGACCCTGCCGAAGCCGTATTGTCGGAAGGCTTTGCTAAAGGTTTTCATTTCAGGCAACCGGAAAAGCTCTTTGAGGTGCTGTATCAAAATGCCACGAACCTTCATAACACCTGGCGGCCTGGCAACCGGGAATACTGGGAGCGGGGTTACATCCCCCGGAAAACAAAAAATGTGTGGGGGTCTGTCTCTACCACCCTGGAGTACAGCTATCATGACTGGTGCCTGGCCGAATTCGCCAGAAAGCTGGGAAAGGAAAAAGAAGCTGCGATCCTTGAAGAACAATCAAAACGGTGGAGAACGCTTTTTGACGAGCAATGCGAAATTGTTAGACCCAGAAACCACAAAGGAGAATGGATAAAACCTTTTGATCCTGCCGCCCTGAAAGACCATACGATCCTTTTATCTTATTTTCTAAAGAATCATGGAGGGCCTGGCTTTGTGGAAGGGAATGCCTACCAGTACACCTTTATGGCGCCCCATGATATAAAAGGCCTGATCGAACTTTCCGGATCTGTCAACACTTTCGGCAGACACCTGGAATATATCTTCGAAAACGGATATTTCACATTGTGGAATGAACCAGACATGCTTTACCCCTATTTGCTTGCCACAGATCCCAGCCGGATCACATATATGCAGCAGCAGTTACAGCATTTGCGATCCGTCTATTTTACCACATCATCTGACGGGATCCCGGGCAACGATGATGCAGGCACCCTTTCTGCCTGGTATATATTCACCGCACTGGGCTTTTACCCCGTAAATCCTACCGGGGGACAATATGTCCCGGGCATCCCTCTCTTCAATAACATGGAGACAGTAATACCGGGATCCGGAGCATTGTTGCGGATCACCTCCGACCTTGATCTGCAAAAAGACCACTGGGTTAAAGTGATTTTTGACGATAAGCCGTTGGAAAAAAATTCTTTATCACACAGCAGTATCATCAAAGGAGGCCATCTTATCTTTACCGGACAGGGTCACTGAAGTTTTTCGCCTTGTTACTATTATGCTGAGAAGCCAACAAAAAACCACTGATGATAATTAGTGCTATGCCGGTCATTAAAATAAAAACAGATTTCCCCCCAAATGATCTGTATAGTATATAGTAATAAGCTACCGGTGCAATTTGAATGGGAATTTGTTGAACCGGAGCAACTAAATTTACATTTTCTAATCCATAAGCAATTTGCAGCTCAGTAATTCCCAAAATATTGACTACAATCAGAATTATACTTGATGCAATAAAAAATAATATAATGATTAAATCCGGTTGTCCTTTAAATATATAAGGCATGGAAACATAAAGAGGTAGTATCCAGAAATTAGACAATACGTAGGGAAAGCCGGCAGCAATTGCCTTAAAAATCCCCTTTTTTGTATTACTTTTTTGTACAAAATAATTGAATAATAACCAAAGTAATATTGTAGTTCCGGTAAAATACAAGATTCTTTCAATCAGGGCTATATTATTGAGCGATACCTGTTTATAGTCAATGACGAGTTTACTGGATGCTATGGTTACAGTACCTGCACTGAGAAGGATCATTCCGGCAATGACTTTTCCCGTGATTTTTTCATTTGCTATTTTTACGGATGCGATCACCAGTGCGATCAAGCCAAAAGTAGTTAAGCCCGGTACCATGATTGGGCCAATTAACAACTCTGACAACATATAAAAAACCGTTGCCAGTACAATATAAAGGGCCAGCCCTAAAAGCCAGATCTTGTTTTTCAGAAGATAATGGTATTTTTTTTCAGCAAATTTTTCCGGGATACTGTTCACGGCAACTTTCTGAAAAACCTGCCCCAAATACGTTGAGGTACCGGCCAGCATAGCCAAAACAACTCCTGTAACAAATCTGTAATTCATTGATCAGTAATGTAACAGAGAGATCCGTATCATCATATCTTCAGAAACGCGAAATTTGCAAGAATTAAAAGATGGCGGGCTGGCCAATGGTTTAACATTATTTGAAAATCCAAATCCTTCTTCCGGGATCCCCAGAAGGTTCTCGTCACACTTGTTATTGTTGTTTGCATCATGATAAAGGGCAATGGCATAGGTTCCCGGCGGTATATAAAAAATACATTTCACGGTATCGCTCCTGACAGGAACGGATCTTGTCATATATTCAACATTATCTTTGGGAAAAGTTTTAGCGTTATTATATAATGAAACTTCCAGTTTCCCACTTATCTTCTCAATATGATCCACTATCACGGTTAACTTATAAATATTTTGCTGAGCAGAAGATGATTCGGCTATCAAAACAAAAATTATAAACAAAATTATATTTTTTAATACCGGTATCAGTTTATTCATTGCTTCACGAATGCTGAAATATTCAGAATCATTAATTTCTTAAATACCAAACCTATATGTAGTGGGCTAAAGCCCTGATACTTACCATTTTCAGTAACCCCGGGCTTAAGCCTGGGGTTAGTCATACCTTACTAATACAGGGGTTTTAACCCCTCATCCCCGCTTTTTTCATGCGATGCTTTTTACCATTCTCTGAAACTCAAGAACCATCCTTTTGCTTTTTATGGAAAATTCTTCTGTAACAATATAACCTAAAGTTTTATATAATGATGTCGCAGGTATATTTTCTTTCTCAACATCCAGCTTTATTCTTTTCATATGCCTGTTTTTTGCAATATTTTCACATTTCAGCAGTAACTTTTTCGCAAACCCTTGTCTTTTAAACTGCTCAAAAGTTGTAATATTGCTTATATAAAAATCACCGGTTACAAGGTGTCCGATCTTTTTGTTCATCTGCATTAATACAGATAAGTTTTTCATAAAAGCCGATTTTGTAAACCTGAACAATAACCAACCTGTATTGAGATCTTCACGTCGTTTTGTATTATAATCGTAACATAAGACCATAGAAGCAATTTCATTGTCATATTTTGCCACGTAACAATGCTGATAGCTGAACAAATTCTTCTCCCTGATATATAAGCTTTCAAGAGCCCTTTGTATCCCTTCTCCAAACAGCTCTCTAAAATATTCCGCTGAGCTGAGGATCATCGCGGAAAATTCTTTTTTATACGCAATGGTACTTTTTTCAATAGGTAACATCTCCCACCCCTTTACATGATCCTTATCCGCAAAAAATATTCCATATTACAGTACAGACAAGGCATGCCAGTACAGACAAGGCATGCCAGTACAGACAAGGCATGCCAGTACAGACAAGGCATGCCTTGTCTCTAAGTATATTTCTCCGATGGATATTTAAAGATCGGCGGGGTGGCCAGTCCTTTTTTCTTCACCTCTTCCACCTCTGCCGGTGTAAGGGGTTTGAAACCCACTGCCAGCTTCAGTGCCATCCTGAACAGGTTTTCATTCCCCGGAGGTATGGCGGCCGTCACGGCATGTGACAGGGTAAAGCGCAGTCCCATCTTTGCCTCCTCTTCGGTCGTCAGCGGCTGATACCAGCACTTGGGAACTTTCTTTTTGGTCCCTTTTGGATAGGGCTGTTTGGCCATTGCTTTCAGGGCCAGGATACCCATCCCTTTCTCCTGTGCCTTTTTCAGCACCTGAGGACCAAAATTTCCGGCATACCATGTGGCAAAGTTGACGGGGAAGAGGATGGTATCGAAATCAAAACGGTCCATCAGCGACATGGCCGCTTCCACCGAGTGGGCAGAGAAACCGATAAACCGGACCTTCCCTTCCTTCCGGGCTTCCAGAAAGGTCTCCATAGCTCCCCCTTTGGCAAAGATCGTCTCTACATCCTGCTTTGTGGTAACCGCATGCAATTGATAAAGATCGAAATGATCCGTCTGCAAATTTTTGAGGGATTGCTCCAGTTCCTTACGGGCTCCCTCTTTTTTCCGTTCTGTCGTTTTGCAGGCCAGGAACACCTTCTTTCTGTAAGGTTTCAAAGCGGGTCCCAACATGACCTCAGCATTACCATACGTGGGGGCTACATCGAAATAATTCACTCCGTAATCTATGGCCTCGGCAACTCTCGAGGCGGCCTGCTGCGTAGTGGCATTCATCACTACAATACCACCGAAGCCCAGCATGGATAATTTCTCCCCCGTTTTCCCAAGCGACCTCTTTTCAAGGCGGGGCGGATCAAATTCACGGCTAATACCTGCTGCAGCCCCCGGGATAAACCCGATTAAAGAAGCTGCTGCAGTCGTAGAAACAAGAAACCGTCGTCTGTCCATTGTGTTGTATTTTTGAAAGTTATGATCGTAATATACAAATTTCAGTAAGAATTTCCAAATGATAAATAACATCCTTCACCCCCGGCCTCCTCTCCCAATGCACCATTTCGTACTGCTTTGGGGTCCTCTGCATAATAGCCATATCCCATTATTCTATAAACTATTATACAAGGGTATTATATTATATTTGAAAACTGGTTCATCACAAAGATGCGTATTTTTGGACAAGAGAAGCCACCCCCTCCCGCCTTCAGTAAAAAGATAGCACCAGATAAGACCCCTCCCCTCGCAACGAGTGGGAGAGCAGAGGTGGGGGTTGCAGATAATATTAGAAGATGCTAACGATTGAGAAGGTATGAAATAATATTCTTTTTTATCGTTTACAATTCATTAGGTACGCATTATTATGATGAGCCTGAAAACTAAAGAGATATAAGTTAAAACTTTCAGATTTGTTTTTTAC
>WFSC01000422.1 GCA_015486185.1 Bacteroidales bacterium
AACATCGTCAGGTATGAATGGACGTTTCATGACAGCACGACATTTGTCGGGCCCAGGGTAACGAAGAAATATGACAAGCCCGGCTACTATAGTGAGATGCTGAAAGTCATTGACGATCACGGCAATGTAGAGTATGATTTCACCCAGGTGCTGGTGGTCTATGACAACCAGCCGGACAGATGGTACGGTTACACTACCGTAGCTTACTATCCTACTTTTAACGTTGAACCCGGTCAGGAACTGATCTTCAAAGGGCGCTATTTCAATGTTAACGAAGGAGAAGACCACTGGGATTTCGGAGATGGATCCCCCATCGAGATCACCCATTCCGATCCCAATGGATATCACGAAACCGGTTATGCCGAACTACATCACACCTACACGAAGCGGGGACATTATATCGTCACTTTCAGCCGTACAGCCAACGATGGTACACCGGCCGTCACCCAATTGAGTATTTTCGTGGGGGAGCCGGAAAAAGAATGGGTACACGCACCGGTAATCACCCGGCAAGGATCCTCTCCATTCAAACTGATCTCCGGCAATATCATGGATACAGCCAGGGGCGTGCAAACATTGAGATACAGCTTAAAAAAACCAGGAGAGATATCTTTCATGCTGGTGGACATGCAGGGGAGAACAGTACATCAATGGGAAGGGAAAAATCAGCCTGCGGGAGAACACAATCTCTCTTTTCAGCATGTACAATGCAATACAGGTGTTTATGAACTGGTGGCGGTCATTGACAACATAGCTTATTCTGAAAAGATCCTGATCAAATAATTCCTGAAAATTATTATATAAAGACAAATAATAAAAAATATTCTGATCATGAAACTACATGCCACAGTCTTTTTCATTTTTTTTAGTCTGATTCCGGCTAGTGCCAGCTTTTCCGGGTTATCCCACGCTCAAAATGACACGTTTCCCGAACACCCATTTCTGTTCTTTTCCGGTGATGATATCCCTCATCTGAGAAATGAAATTCAAACCACCCACAAGAAATACTTTGACCGGCTCAAAACATTTTGTGACAAGATCTATGATGTTGATCCGATAGCTCCCTCCCTGCTCTCAGACAGTCATGACATCCGCCAGGTATATTATGAGAATAGCATGCAGATCATCCTGAATATGTCTCTTCTTTATGTCTTAACGGATGATGACAAGTACAAGGAAAAAGCTGTCACCTGGCTTAACACCTTTTGTGATTATCCCATGAACAAAATTGGTCATGATGGCGGCTATCACATCGGGACCTATGCCGCTGCTCTTGGTATAGGATATGATTTTCTTTATCAGGATCTCTATGACACGTTGAAAAAGAAAATACAAAACAGGTTGGTGGAAACAGAAAAGCTTGGCAGAGAGGAAGGGGATCATGCCTGGTGGTCCTCTATCGACATCCATCATGACCACTGGCTGCCCATTGCCGGGCTTGGCATAGGTGCAGCGGCTCTTTATGGAGAGGTCACAGAGAGCAAGGAATGGATCGATTATTTTAAAAATAAGGTCGAGGGATCCATGAAATATATCGGGAACGACGGAAGCTGGACAGAAGGTGCTGCCTGCTGGGTGTATGCCATGTCGCTGGTCTATCCTTTTTTCGACATCTATAAAAGATTGTTCGGAGAAGATCTTTTCAAATCACCCTTTTTCGAGAATGCAATTCCTTACCGGATCTATAATTATTTTCTGAATGGCACTTACATCAACCACCACGACTCCTTTCCCAATGGCAGATATAACATCCTGGGCTCAGCATCGTGTCATCTGATGCGAAGGCTTGCCGCAGAATTTCAGGATGGACATGCCCAGTGGATGGCAGACAGGGAGGAAGAATATGATCTGAAAGACGTTTCTCTGGTGAATAACTGGATCGTAAGAAGGGGTTATGAGCCGCCTATACTTCACAGCATAGGATGGAGCTTTTTATGGTATGATCCTGCGGTCACCTCTGTCACCCCGGATGATCTTCCTCTGTATCATTATTTTGAGAACCAGGGTCTCATGATATTGAAAAGCGGATGGTCGGATAAAGACGTAACTTTTACTTTTACTTCTGCACCCATTGGAGGACACATAGTCTATCAGGCAGCTGAAAACGGGCATGATTTTACGGAAAACGGTGAGATGTACCATATCCATGCTTTGGTCAACAGCTTTAATCTTTATGTCAACGGCAACTATCTGGCCACTCCTCCTGGTGAGGGTTATCAGGAAAACGGCAGTGAACTGCACAACACACTGACCATCGAAGGGGCCACACAGATAAGATCCCCTTACAGTTATGCTGAAATGAGGAAAATGGATCTGCAGAAAGATTATATCTACATGGCGGGTGATGCCACCAGTGTATATCCTGCTAACATCAATCTTCAGAGATGGTACCGGCATATCGCCTACCTCCCTCCCGACGTGTTTGTTATCGGAGATGAACTGATGGTAAAAAAGACGATGAATAATAATGCCGTAACGAAATGGCAGATGGATTTTAATAATCACATCAACAAAGTGTCCATCAGTGATTCGGAGATCAGAGTTGCTTCATCGGATGCTGACAAAGGGGCCTTGAAAGCAGACATTTTCATTGATGCGGAGAACAAAAAAACAGAGCAGCAGATACTGCACGGAGGATGGTTTGATTACGGCCAGGTCACGGTTTCCATGGAAAATTTTTTTTCCGAGAAAACAAAACAAAAGATTCTGGCTGTACTCACCGCCCTGGAAAGCACTGAAGCAGTACCCCCTGCTGTCCGCGAAGTTAAGGCTGACAATATCATGGGAGCCGTTGTGGACCGTACAAACAGAAAAAGCGTTTCAGCTTTATTCGTGATCTTCCAGAAAGATGAGAAAGATAATCTTCCACTGCATTTTAACATTTTATCCAAAGACACGCTGGTATGCCATATCTTCTCCCTGGCACCGGAGAAATCGTATGATATCACCGCCACCTCCTCCCCGGATGGGGAATTCAGAAACTACTCCATCAGCATCACCAAAGGGATCCAGTATACCACCAATGCCCAGGGAAGCGTCACGGTAGAGTTCCTGGGTGGAGAGACCGCGATCAACAATACTATGACCCGGGGCATGGTGGTCTATCCAAATCCCACCTTGGACCATCTGACCATCGGCAATATTCCTCCCAACAAAGAATATTATGTATCGATTTACAATGCTCATATGCAACTGATCAAGGCAATTGACAACAGAGGGAATACAAACATTCATATTGATGTAAACGAACTCCCTTCCGGGATCTATTTCTGCAGAATATCATGTACCGGAGAAACATTCCCGGTTAAAAAATTTGTGGTGTTGAAATAACCTGTAAAAAGAACAGGTCAAAAACACACGATCTGTTAACGGATCCAACTTAGCTGAATCTGACCTCACGGTCGCTGATCTCCGCAATCAACCGGTTGGGATCGTGGGGCTCGGGGATACCCAGGTCAGCAGGCGTAGGCGGCATGAAATCACTTTTTATTCCGGTGATCTTCAATGATTTGTTCGTCAACTCCACAAGAGCATACAAGGGATCATTGTATGGAGCAATATATTTTGCCTCAGGATAAGCTTTCATAATTTCCTCCGGATACCTGTCCGGACAGACATATTTTTCCCCAACCCAGTGATAAGACATGCTATTGATATTGATGTACGGAATATCCTTTATTCTATCATATACATTATTATGATGATGCCCGTTAATACATGCGATCACTTTCTTAAAAGATGCTTCCTGATCTGCTTTTTCCAGGATCGCCCTGACTTTCTCACCGTTGCCTGAGCTATATAACAAACTTTGATGGGAAAAAACGACCGTGTGCTTGTCCGTATTATTAATATCTTCTTCCAACCAGGCAAGTTGTTCATCGGGAATGATCCCCCGGGCATCCTCCGGATGCGAAAAATAGTTCCCTTTATTATAATCTACCACCTCACCCTGATCATTTCTGAAAAAATTAAGATCGAGCACTATGAAATGGAAATCCTTTACATCATAAGAGTAAAATGATCTTTCCATGCCCAGAAAAGAGCGGATCTCATCCTTTGAACTTTTATCCATATCATGATTTCCAAGGACGTGATATCTATCCTTCATAAATTGGGTCCATATTTCAAAAAAATCTTTGTTTTTGTCCTTCGGGAAACAAAAATCTCCCAGTTGTATGATAAAATCGACTTCCTCTCCGTTCATTTTCTGTATAAAAGTGCGTAAACGATCTTCGGCATCGGGCTGGATATCTTTGTGAACATCCGCACAAATGCCAAATGTCACCTTTGATAGCACCGGAGCAGGATCATCTTTGCAGGAGAATTGAAAGAAGAGAGATACAACCCCCACAGAAGAGAGTTTGATAAACTCTCTCCTCGAAGTGAACTGCGATTTTTTCATAAAATCATGCTTTAAGACTTTAAGAGATATTTCTTATTCCCAAGTGCAGTTAGTATTGATATCCCACTCCTCAATATTTTTCCCACACTGTTCATTAAAAATAAACCCAAAAGCGGAAATACATATTTCTTCCCAGGGCTTTGGGAGTCGGACGATCATTATAGATGCCAAATAGATAGCCGATCCATTCTTATTGATCATCTTTATTTTTCACACATCGCAAGGAATATCCGTATTTTTTGGAATCAGTCCATTGTCTGGTAATGGGATGGATAGCTGTAAGGCACTGATAATAGGCACTGGAAAGGTCATTTTCCGTACAGGTCCAAAAGCCGGCATTTCTCAGCAGACGGTCGTAAGTACCATCCACCTTTCTTTCCCCGCCACCTAAACCTGTAAAACCCGAACTATTTGTTGCCCCGTCATTAGGAGAGGCCCAATGGTCATAACCGGCCTCTTTCATTTTTCCTCCTGCCACATCAGGACCACCAAGATAATTGACCATCTCCGTAAATTCAGCCCGGGACGGCACATGCCAACCAACGGGACAGGCTCCCTGCACTCCCGAGGGATTCTCATCGGTTGCTTTCTCACCATGCATCACAGCATCCCAGGTATACAACAAACCATAGGTAGCCACATTGGATGAATCATCCCCATAAGCAAAAGCCCCGACAATAGGTGTACCGTCAGAGTAATAAGTCCTTTTAAGATTTTCCTTCATCCATACCTGGTTACCAATGGTCACCGACGGATATAACAGCCATATTTCCACCTCCCCCTGAGATATATTACCATCATTATCCCGAACCTCTGCTGTAAGGAGGTATTTCCCTTCTTCCATATTCCTCGTGTTCCATTGATAAACATAGGGCGTATCCGTCAGCACAACCTTATCTGTACCTTCCAGTGTAAGAGAGACTTCACTTCCATTTACGGGTATTACATTAACCTTCGCCATCAAGGGATGCCCAATCAGTATCGTATCCTGGTCATGAGGCATATCAAAACTAATGGAGATTTGGTGATCATTCTCTTTTTTACACATAGGCAAAAGACCTACACAAACCATGCAAAAAACCAACAATGGTAAAATTATCTTTTTCATTTTATTAAAAAAAGTTACTTGTTTTGTTTTACTTATCTTTTGTTGAATCATACAGGGATGAAAGGGGGGAATATTTCCAGTAATCACAAAAAAATGCGATGGGTTTATCGGGAAAAACCTTAAGGTCCTGAATGGCCAAATCCTCCACAAAACTCTCATCGATCTCTCCCTTTTCATTCGTGATCTTTGAAAGATCAAGACCCAGGTGACGGGCAATGAAAGGATAGAGAGCTTTCCTCTTGGAAAATCCGTAATCATGACCTTCATTAGGGAAATGGGCATTTTCTACATTTTTTCCAGCGTGATAAAGTTCGTAAACTTTACGGATGTAAGGAAATGAAATTTCCGGGACATCCCGGGTCCAGTCGTGACCGTCACTGATAATAAGGAGAGGTTTGGGAGCAAAAAGTGCTGTCAGATCAGCCAGGTTGGTCTCGTGGGTATCGCTTCTGTACACGGGCATACCGCTTTCGCAGGTACATCCTCCGAAGAACCAGGAGGAGACCATCACCACGGGTACCAACACGGTTACACGCGGGTCAACTACTGACAGGAAGATACTCTGGGTACCTCCTCCTGACGCACCGGTAATGGCAATGCGTGTAGTGTCCACATAAGGCAGTGAGCAGAGATAGTCCAGTACACGCATACTATTAAAGGTTTGTATCTGTGTAGCTTTGGGATCATCATGACGGTAGGTGGTACACTCACCGTAACCAATCATATCATAGGCAAAAACTACCGCTCCCATACGTGCCATAGCAGCACAACGGCGCTGCAGATCAGGCTTGAAACGTCCGTAATAGTCCGGGAGGAATCCATGACCGTGGGGGCTGAGCACGGCCGGGATGCGACCTTTGATCTCCAGAGGTTTATAAATATTGCCCGTGATATAATGTCCCGGCATCCCTTCGATGGCTATCGCCTCGACGGTATAGCCGTCCATCACGTGTTTGCCGCGAATGATCGGATTGAAAGGTCTGCGACGGTATTCTTCCGGTATTTTGTCCAGTTGAGCACCCCGGATAAATCCTTCTCTGACCCGCTGTGCCCTGGCCTCCCATTCCTCAACATTGTGCACACCGGAAAGAAAGCGATCCAGTTGTGCCCGGCCCTGTTCGGGGGTCTGGCAATCGGCCACACACAGCTCAGGCGACTTACCGGTCTCTTTCTTGTCGCCAAGATGGTTATCACATGCCGCCATCCCTGCCAGAAAAAAGAACAACAAAGGGAAGAAATATTTTTTCATAATTCCGGAATTTAAATGATTATCGATGTATTTCTGTATTCCACCGGTCACTCCTGAAAGAAGATACCGGAAGGCCGTTGGTGCCGAAAAGTTTTCCCCGGCACCATCTTTTAAAACAATAGCGGACGGCTACGGGATTTTTCACGTGCCTACTCCACACCTCCACAAAATTTTTCCATTCCCTGACCCTTGCCCGGGCCGGATAAAAAACACTGTCTGCCCCGGCTATCTCAAAACACCCTGCCAGATCTTCTACAGTGGCTTCTTTCAGGCCGTTGCCCAGATGATTGAAACAGACCCGTGCCAGTGTGTCCTTGATCTCCAGATGATCATAGACAGGGGCAGTGCAGCCTACCCCCTGCATACCATAAGTTTTGGTCAAAGCCCAAAAGGCCAGGCGCTCTCCCACCTCTTTTTTATGAGCCGGATGGATGCGCAGTGAATCTCCAACATCCAGGGTAACGACCATACCGATATTCGGCACGGTGAGGGAAGTCTCCAGTTGTGTCTCCCGCAACAGAGCAGACTGACGGATATTATCACTGCCCCACCGGCAGGGAGCGATCTGAACAAAATAAAAAGGAAGATCAAAGCCCCATGCCTGGCGCCATCCCCTGATCATGGAAGGGAAAAGCCGCCGGTACAGATCGTAGTTGCTTACGTTTGATTCTCCCTGGTACCAGACCACTCCCCGGATGGCATAGGGAACCAAGGGATACACCATGGCATTGTATATTACAGATGGTTTTAAAGGCCCGAAAGTGGAGGAAGTAACCACGCCCTTGTCAGGGTCTATCTCATGGAATTTTTTTATCACCTCCGCACCTGCCCACACTTCTGCCGGGGTACCTCCCCAGGTAACCTGTATCAATCCCACCGGCACATGCAGGGCACGGTAGAGAAACTTGCCAAAAAACCAACCGACCGCACTGAAATCATCCGTGACGGAAGATGAGCTAACCTCCCAGCGCCCCCGGCATTGCCGCTGAGGAGAATCGGCAATTGCCCGTTGAACCTGAAAAAGGCGTATCTCCGGATAATTGCCCGCCAACGCGATCTCTTCGTTACTGCCTGTAACATCCTGACCATCAAATCCCTTCAGGGGCATTTCCATATTCGACTGTCCCGCACAGACCCATACCTCTCCCAGAAGGATGTTTTTCAGATCTATGGTATCACCGCCGGAAACGATATTCATATAAAAGGGCCCCCCTGCTTGGCCGGTATGAATTTTCACTTCCCAGTTTCCTTTTTTATCAGCCTGTGTCACATACACCGTTTGCTCCCACGAGACCCGTACGGCCACACTCTCCCGGGAGCGGGTCACTCCCCATACAGGCACACTATCCTGTTGTTGTAAGACCATGTTGTCCCGGAACAGGGGAGCCATTGACAACCGGGATACCGGTTGCCCAAATGCAGATGTGAACAAGAGTAAAAAACCGGTAACAGACAGCGGAAATAAAGACCTATTTCTTCTTCTCCATTTCATTGGCCATATCCATAAATTCTTTTGCACTGAAATAATCGGGCATCAACGCAAGGCTTTTCCCGAAATAATCCTTAGCCAGGGTGGTTTTTCCACTGACAAGGTAAAAAAGTCCTTTACTGAAATATCCTCTTGCTTTGATCTCTTTGGGTTTCAGCTTACGGGCTACCGATCTCCAGTCCCACGCAGTGTTCCATGTATAGTTAAGGTAATCATTGGCTTTATCCAGCAAATCCAGGTGCCTTTCTTCCGCCATTTTGGGAAGCCCCATTTTATCAGCCACCAGCACCTTGAAATACAAGATCTCCGGAAAGTCGGTGGCCCCCCACGTATTGGCTGCATCAATACGTGGGATCTCCAGGAGATTTTTAAAAGCTGCCAGAGATTTCTCCTTATCTCCCATTTTCTCATAGGTTATGCCTAGATAATAATAGGCTTCATATTCTTTTCCGTCACGCATCATCTCCAGGTTACGGGGAAATTTCAATGCTTCCCGGAAATCGGCAATGGCCTTATCATACTCTCCTTTTTCCATATACTGTTTACCTCTCATGATATAGGCGGCAGCCCAGTACTGATGATGCGTACGTGCAATATTCTCCGCTACATGAAAATGACGTTTACGCATCTCGTCGATCACCAGGTCGTAGTTCCCTTTCATCAGGTTCAGGGCGAGATAAGGTGTAAAAGAGCGGTCGGAGAGACGGGCTCCTTTCAGGTGACTGCTCACCAGTTGCAACCGGGTATTTACAGGAGCGCTCAACAACCTGTAATATTCATCCGCATCACCCAGATAGATGGGATCATCGGGTTTCAGATCAATCGCTTTCAGGATGTTCTTTATAGCTTCCCGTGGCTCATTCAGGACATTGGCCTGCACCCAGGCCAGGTTACGGTATGCCAGCGACATTTCCGGATCGTATCCAATGGCTTCCTCCCATTGACGGGCTGCTTCTTCCGGCTGAAAATCACACAACAGTTCTCCAAGATATAAGTGAGCTTTCGCATCTTCCGGATGTTTTTCCACGGCCCATGTCAACACTTTCCTGGCATCCTCCCCGTAAGGGAAACAATAATCCGTTTTGAGGGAAGCCGCTTTTTTCCATTCTTTTGCTGAAAGCTTGTTATCCCCCTTCCGGTCGTAATAATAGGCCAGCGCATAATGGATCATGGGATAATCAGCGAGGGTATCAAAAGCTGAGGAGGCTGCATGTTGCAGGACGCTGATCGCTTCATCAAAATCATTAACCTGTCCGTATCTTCTCGCTACCTGCTTATAATTATCCGGCTCGTTACGCATTTTTTCCACAAAAAGGGACAGCCATTCATCCGTTTTTTTACCCGTGTTCACCACTGAAGCTAATTTCGACATCTCATAAAAAGACCGTAAGCTCAACGGATCGATCTGCAGGGCTTTCTGCAGGGCCTGATAGGCCTGTTGCGGTTTCCCCATTTTCCGTAAGATATAAGCTTTCTGTGTCCAGTAGTCGGGATTACCGGCATTGGCGCTAATGGCTCTTTCTATATGTTCAAGTGCTTTTTTGAGATCATACTGCCGGCAATCCATCAGGGTTAACAAATAATACGAGGGAGCTGTCCATCCCTGACGCCAGGCAGCCAGGCTCAGCCGGTCATAGGCCTCTTTATCCTTCCCCTCTAAGAAAAGGACATATCCCAGATAATAAAGGGGATCGCTTTGGCGGGGTTTGGTAAACTTTGCAGTAACACGATCCACGGCTTTGCGCAGGTATGCTTCAGCCAGTGTATAATCATAACGCTCCAGAGCCAGGATCCCCATACGGGTATTCACCTCTGCATTCAGCGAATCCCGTTTCAGGGCTTCCCGGTAATAGGCTTCGGGCAGTAAATAGGGATTACCGAATTGCTCCAACCGGAGACCCGCCAAATACAGTTCTTCCACACTCTTGAAATCTTCGGGATTTCCGGGATCATGATACGGCTCAGGAATATTAGGTTGTGTCCACTTAATAGGATGATAAGCGATCCGTTCCCTGCCGGATCCGTCTTTGATCATCATCCGCAGATCATAGAAAGAGATGCCCTGGTGAAAATCAATCTCTTTTGAATAAGGCCGGAGCGGCGAAACGGTTATCCTTTCGGAGAAAATCTTCCGATTACCATTCATCACATATACCGTGACATCTTTCTGCACCGAGGTGGCATTGACCTGCAACAATAGTTTCCCATCCTTTGCCTGCATGTTAATAGCAAAATCCTTATTGGCATTCTTCACATAATCCATCTCTTTCATCGGATAAAAGAACATCGTAGAATGCCGGGCCTGCCCCGGGCCGTTCCATACATAATCAGGCTGATTGTCGGAATAACTGCCCATCATCAGTTCGATGTAAGGGCCATCGCTGTCGGTGAGCAGTTTGTCCCATAATCTCCCTATGGGGTTATTGCCCCAGTTCCATACTTTCTTGCCGGGGTTTAGATAGTGGTCTGCCACCTGTACCGTCCCTTTCCTCTGTTTATGATCCACTCCGGCGGTGAAATCAAAGTCGGAATGATACACGAAATAGGAAGTAGGTGCAAAGGTATTTTTCCACCAACTGATGTTGATTCCTTTTGAAAAATCATTCCCGTCATAATAGTCATACGATACAGGCCAGGTCGTAAATTTATCTTTGGTATGATACGTTACCAGGTTCACATCTTCCGGAAAAATCGCTTGATAATCTTTGTTAACATGGACAGATGTGTTCACCCAAAACAGGGAGGAATGCTCCACCGGGGTTACGTTATAGGTACGAAGATCTACTTTCAGGTAAGACTTCCCCGGATATAAGGTCATGCCCACGGTCCATTTCATCTGGTGACGTTTTTCGTATTCTCCCACCCAGATGGTTTTGGAGCCGTCCGGATTGGATACCAGACGGTAATTGACCGGAAGAAAAGAACCCGGCTGGTGATGATGGGGAAAATTCCATTCTATTCCTCCGGAAAGCCAGGCTCCGTCCATACCGATCAGGGCCGGTTTGATCACATGATTGTGATAGTAAAAATCATAGCCGTCAGTTTTATCCTGTGCAATGTAAACCCTTCCGCCGAAGCGGGGCAGCACTACGATCTTTGTGTATTCATTCTCCAGAACCAGGGCTTTGTATTTTTTATTTACCCGGGTATCTGTCAATCTATCAATATACGGATACGGATAGATATGCAGTTGGGCGTTCTGATATTCGATCGGAACATAAAACAACGGATCTACTTCCGGCGCACCAACAAGATAAGTAGGGATCTCTATGATCTCTTCTTTCAGACTTACCTCTCCGTTTTGGGCCTGGAGCATTTCTGTCGATAATAAAACCACAGAACATAAAAAGATTTTAAAAATTAAAGTTTTCATTTATTTTGTTTTTTAGATATTCTTAAAGAAGTATATTTTTAAAGTTTCAAAATCCTTGCAATATTCCCACCCAGGATCTTCTTCAGTTCTTTTTCGTTAAGCCTATCTTTCCTCGTAGGGGTGGGCATCCCAAC
>WFSC01000423.1 GCA_015486185.1 Bacteroidales bacterium
ATGTACTACACCCTAATCCTCTAAACCATAATCCCTTAGACCAATTCTCTTTATCGCTTTATTGCTTCATCGCTTCATCAGGTGCTGGTTGCTGGTTACTGGTTACTGGTTGCTTGTTGCTTGTTCCTGGTTGCTGGTTGCTGGTTACTGGTTGCTGGTTTGACTTTCTTCATTTTATTTCTTCTTTTTTACCCTGACCTTGATCTTGTAAGGGATACGGTATGCAAGCACATAATTGAATCCTATCGAAAAACTTTTTCCTGCATAACCATATCCGGGAACAATAAACGGAGGAAAATTGCTATTTGGGAGCTGGAGCAGAAAACGGCCTCTGATATTCCAACCGATAAAAAAGTTTTTGAACATTTCCACCCTGATCCCCACGGTCAACTCTGTCCAGAAAGGATGCATGGTCTCCGGTGCTACGGAAGATCTGTGATCCCCCCAGTAACCGCTCCGTATGACTACAGGATCTACTGAATGTGTAAAGCTGCCAGTAGCCAGCCGTACTCCCCAGTAGATAATATCATTTTCAGAAGGCAACCTGCTCACAAAGTTATGGTCAATGCCTGCCCTGAAATAACGTCCATCGTTCAGGTAGGTATAATCCACTTCATTTTTCCGGTAATTCAAATACCCCCCCTCAGCCGTCAGAAACCATCCGTCACGAAATTCAACATCCACCGTAAAGGCAGCTCCTTTTTGCTGAGGTGTAAAAAAATATCCGGCAAAAGGTACCAGATCTGCTCCGATACGTACACCGCCATACCGGAGGGAGTCTCCCTGTGAAAAAAGCGGCAATGCCAGTAAAGAACTAATGCCCGTTACTAAGATATATTTTAATATTCTCGGCATTCTTATCAGTTGTATTTGTGACCAGGGAATCTGTAATGGCAATTGAATCGATCTGGTTATGTGTATATTCGGCCTGTAAAATTATATATTCCATGATGTAACCGCATTCATAGGAAAGAAGGCGCATTTTGCGGTTGTAAGAAAACAAGAGGGTATCTGACAGGTTGTGGTAGCGAAAAACAAAACGACACGAATCCCGGTTTGGATCCAGGGGAAGATTTATCATGCTGAAAGAACTCTTCCCGGATGTCAGGATACTGTCTTCATGGCCTATCCCCCAGACATCAGCGCTGTCAAGCAACGTATCTTTTTCCTGTAGTCCTTCCATCGTTACAAAACGAACATGCAAAGATACATCATACGGCTCGAGGCATTTCGGAGCATACTGACATCCCGCCGCTGCCAGTATAATGGAAAAGACAACAATCAATCCTGTCGTATGCTCTTTCCACAGTCTCCGCGTCTGTGTCAGCTCATTATTTGTTGTATTGTTTTTTTGCATTAAAAAGACAACTAATGTCCTTTTCCTGATGACTTATAAAGAAATTTCGTACCGGTATCTTCCACGATCCTCCGGTACCAATCAGTACCGTAACCCGGCTGTTTCAGCTTCGGATTATGAAAACGGTAGCCTTTGGGTACCTCTGCTTTTTCCTTGATGTTCCCATCCATATATTTGGTAAAGAGATAAGCATACAGCTTTTTCCAGACTTTTACCGTATTACTTCCCTGCAGAACGGAATAATCTGTCAGGAACTTGCGGGCCAAAGCAGGATCTTTGGCATACAGATCAGCGGCAGCCATATCAATACCTTTTACTTCATTGATATATTTCATTTCAAGCTCGTACTGTACTTTCTGTATGTCCGGAATGATCACATTGTAGCGGGTATAGGCAAAGTTGGATACCTGGTTGAACACCCAGAAAGCCGCATCATCACTGAAATCCATCATATCACCGTTACCCACTTCATATTCATGGGGCACCTTGTTGATACTGCAATACATGGGAGTATAGACCGTTGAATAGGTATCATCCACACCAAACCAGAAGATGCCGCCGACAGGGTCGGGGAGCCAGCCGCGGCTCTGGGCCACGAAAGAGAAACCGGTCTGCTGGGTGGAGATGGCACGTTCATTGAAATAGGTTTTACCATTCACTTTCCAGGTGAGAGGACGCCAGCGATAGGGGCAGGCAAAAGGTCCGGCTCCGATGTCTTTTGTCATATCCATAGGGGTTCCTTCAAAATGATCCCGCATCATCTCCATCACGTCATGCACGGTAAGTTTCTTATCGGGCTTTACCCAGAGAGGCATCCGGTTGGTCAAATCTTCTCCCATGGCATATGACAGATATTTATCCATACCGGAAGTTACCTTATTAAAACCGGACCAAACCCGTGCTTCACAAAAACGGGCACCTCCGAAAGTTAAAGGGGCATAAGCATCGGCAAAACTGAAATCCTTGTCTTTACCCTTGAAATATTTATGTTGCCTGGCCACCTTTATCACATCTTCCGCATATACGGTAGTAATTCCGGGATCAAAAATCTTATCCAGGTGTTTGGAAGAAATAGAAGTTTTTCCGTCTTCAAGAGGAAAAGTGGTGATCCGTGCCTGGTTGGCATGACCGCAAATATATC
This sequence comes from Bacteroidales bacterium, assembly GCA_015486185.1. Lineage (GTDB taxonomy): Bacteria > Bacteroidota > Bacteroidia > Bacteroidales > VadinHA17 > DRPN01. The sequence continues at coordinate 2,499 of WFSC01000423.1, forward strand.
CGTCGGGGACTTTTCTGGCCACCCAAACAGCTCCCTTGTTTCCGGGTCCTTTTCCGATCATCTCCAGGATCCATACCTCGTTGGGATCAGAAATGGAAAATGATTCACCTTCACTATAATAACCATATTCATTCGTCAACCCGGCAAAGATCTTAATAGCCTCACGGGCTGATTTTGCACGTTGTAATGTTATATACATCAGACTCCCGTAATCAATTATGGCAGAGGTGTCACGCAATTCTCCACGACCCCCGTAAGTGGTCTCACCAATAGCCACCTGATGTTCATTCATATTTCCCACCACTGTATAGGTGTGTTTCACCTGTTTTATCCTGCCAAGAAATTTCCCGGTATCCCATTCATATACATCCAGCATACTACCTTCCGGATAATCTCTGGCAGGCCAATAATACAGCTCCCCATACAACACATGGCTGTCAGCGGCATAGGTGATCATTGTGGAACCATCAACCGTGGCACCCTTGCTGATAAGAAAATTCGTACAGGCATTCACCTGGTAAACACTGAACAAAAAAGAAAAAAGAGAAACAACGGACAGACTAAATATTTTTTTCATTTTAAATTTTATTTATGTAAGAAAATAACATACTGAATCCTCCTATACAAAGGCCACAAAAATAAGAAAGAAAAAAGGAATCCCGCCGGCCGGACAGGAAAATCCTTACATCATAAAATTGAGGATTTGCTCCAGATCGTCCTTTTTTAGAAAATGAACCATTCCGGAAGCACGGTTTTTTACAAGTTGATTCAGAATCTCGGATTTTTTAGTGTTGTCTATTTGTACATCTGATAAATAAACAGGCGTTTTTATAAACACAAAAAACTTTATGAGTTTATCAATGGTTTCATCCGGGCTTCCGGTATCAAATACCAATTGTCCGAGTCTGGAGATCCGGTCCGGGATCCTTTTTTTCATGAACTTCAACCAGGCCGGATAAGCTATGGACAAGGTAGCACCATGGGGAATATCATACAGAAGTGACAGGACATGACCGATGGCATGTACGCCCCAATCACCCGTGTTCCGGCCATACAGGGTAACTCCGTTTAGTGCGAAGGTTGCATCCAGCATGATATTAGCACGGTATTCGTAGCTGTCAGGTTGATCCAGAACGAGCGGAGCATAATGCATCGCATCCTTGATAATATCCGCCACAAAGTTATCAACAAGGGACACTTCACTATCGCCGAAAAAAGCTTCCATGGCATGTGCAATCAGATCTGAAACACCATAAGCGGTTTGATCTTTGGGCAGGGAAATGGTAAAAGAAGGATCCAGAAAAGAATGTTTCGGAAACTCCAGTACATGTCCGAATCCGATTTTAGCTCCGGCTTCCGGATCCTGAAGCACAGCCGTAGCATTCATTTCCGTACCGGTGGCAGGAAGTGTCAGCACCACGATAAGAGGAATATTAGAGGAAGGATTGGAACGACGTGTCATTACATCCCACGCTTTCATGTTTTCCGGAATACAGAGGGACATGATCTTGGCCGAATCGATCACACTGCCACCTCCCAGGGCAACGATCACTTCGACACCCTGCTCACGAGCCAGGGAAACAGCGCGATCTACATCCGCAGCCAGCGGATTGGGACGAATACCCGGAAATTCCACGATCTCCAGGCCTGCCTTTTTTAATTCACCCGTTATGCGTTGGTAATAGCCAAATTTCTTTGCAGAATTTCTGCCATATACGAGTAATACTTTTTTTCCGTAGCCGGCAGTAACTTCTCCAAGATCATCTGTCACATTTTTTCCAAAATGCAATTGAACCGGATTATAAGCTGTAAAATTCTTCATTGTATATTTTTTTATAGTTTATATAATTACTAATGTTCCACTGCTGCTGTCCTGTTTAGCTCCGGTAACGGATGCCAGACAATTTGTTTTTCCCCCGAGACGTAAAAGGCCCAGGAAAGCGAAGATCAGAGCTTCCTTAAAATCGATGATCACTTTATCCGGTACCTCGATCAGTGCAGCACATTTCTCTTTTAACAACTCTATCAAAAAAATATTGTGAGCTCCCCCCCCTGTTACTAATATTTTATCTGAAGAACCCGGATTTCCCGAACGGCATATTTGTAAAGCAATATGTTCATATACTGTCCTGAGTTTATCAGCCGGCGGAATATCATGCCGGTCCAAACAGGGGAAAAAGGTTGTTTCCAGCCATTCTCTCCCCAGTGATTTGGGAGGAGGTAAACGGTAATATTCCAGGTTATTAAGACATTCCAGCAAAGGTTTGTTTATTTTTCCCTGCCTTCCGGTTGCTCCGTCCCTGTCAAAATCTTTTCCCTCCGGCTGCATGATATGATGAACCGCGAGATTTGCCGGACAAGGGTCCCAGGCCATCATTTTATGGTCCTTCTCAAAAGATATATTTGCAAATCCTCCCAGATTCAGGCAGTAGGCATATTCCGGAAACAAAAGCCGATCTCCGACAGGGACAAGCGGGGCACCCTGACCGCCCAGGGCAACATCCAGCGACCGGAAATCAAAAACAACCGGCAGGCCGCTCCTGGCAGCAATTTCATTACCATCTCCCAATTGAAAGGTAATGCCTTTATGTGGTTGATGAAAGACCGTATGCCCATGCGAGGCCACTACCTGCGGACGAATGGAAATATCCCGGAGAAATTCATTGACCCGGTCCCCCAGATACCTTCCATAAGATTTATGAAGAAGCATCAGTTCATCTCCCGGCATACCAGGCGCAGCCAACAGCTTCTTTTTCCATGTGGCAGGATAAGGAATCGTAACGGCTTTTAGGATGGAAAAGCCCCATTGACCGGAGGTTTCCGAAAATGATGCCAATATCAGGTCAAGACCATCCATGGAGGTCCCGGACATCAGTCCTACGGCATATTTTGTACTGCTTTTCAATATTGTATCTTAAATTTAACTGTAAAAATAACAAAATGTAGCGTTTTTTTTTACTTTTGGCACTTTGATAAAACGTAAAACGTAAGATATGAAACCTGTTCTTTTAGTATTAGCTGCCGGCATAGGTAGCAGGTACGGGGGATTAAAGCAAATCGATAAGGTGGGCCCCGGGGGAGAAGCAATTATCGATTATTCTATTTATGATGCCATCCGTGCCGGATATTCAAAAGTTGTTTTTGTAGTACGAAAAGATATCGAACAGGATGTCAGGGCTTTTTTTGAGCCCCGGCTCAAGGGGAGGATACCTGTTGATTTTGTGCTGCAGGAACTGGACATGCTGCCGGAAGGTTTTACGGTGCCTCCGGAAAGACAAAAACCCTGGGGAACAGGACATGCTGTCCTTTCCGCTGCCGGTAAGATCCATGAGCCTTTTGCCGTTATCAATGCAGATGATTTTTACGGCCCGGCTGCCTACAGACAAACCGTTGAATTCCTGACACAGAATACCGATCCCGATGAATATGCCATGGTAGGCTACCGCCTTGACAAGACCTTGTCGGAAAATGGCTCGGTGGCCCGGGGTATTTGCAAAACCGATAAACAGGGTTATCTTGTTGAAGTGACCGAACATACACAAATCTATTGGGAAAACGGAAAGATCATCTCCCGGTTGGAAAACGGTTCTACAATGGAATTTTCCGGGAATGAACCGGTATCCATGAATTTCTGGTGCTTCAAACCAAATATTTTTCCCGAACTGGAGAAACTGTTCGTTGATTTTCTACGCGATCATGCCCGGGAACCTAAAGCCGAATATTTTATCCCGCTTCCAATCACCAGCATGATCCGCAGCGGAAAGATAAAAATGAAAGTACTGCGCAGTCATGAATCATGGTTCGGTGTAACCTATAAGGAAGATAAGCCGGTGGTAGAGAAAAAAATACGGGATTTGATAGCTGCCGGCGTGTATCCGGAAAAACTGTGGGAGTAAAACATACAGCCCCGGTTGTTTTTATCAAAATTTACTCTTACTGCTTCTTTTCTTTCAGCAACTGATTCAGTAACCTCTTTATCTTCCTCGAGTCCCATTTGCTGGCACCTTTGTGTTTCAGCACAAGATTTCCTTTGGCATCCACAATAAAAGTGGCAGGGATAGAGCTTGTCCGGAAAACAGCCGGAGCTTCATAATTTTGTATATATACCGGAAAAGTATAATGATGTTTCTGGATATATTCAAGGATACTCTCAGGATTGTCATGCACGATCATTAAAAACCTGACCTTTTTCCCGTATTCTTCGTACAATTTTTGTATCCCCGGCATTTCGGCACGACAGGGCGGACACCAGGTGGCCCAGAAATTGATAAATAACACTTCATCTTTAAAATCTGCCAGGGAGGTTGCCGTACCGTCCATTTTTTCCAGCGGCCATTGAAAATCCTTGTCAGACAATTTTCGTACCGGCGTAGTTGAAATTTTCTTCAGGGGTGGATGTAGGACTGACCGCATAAAAACGGGCAGGATCGTTTTACGGGTTCCGGGGATCAGGAACAAAATGATCAGGCCCCAAAACAAAAAATCGAGGATAATGGAAATGGTTTTTTTCTTTCTGAAATAATTATTGATCTTCTCTCTTAACTTATTCATAATTGCTGTTTTATTAATATTTATCCGGCAGGTCAATTCATCTGTCAGTAGTATTAGACGTTCAGCTATGTCAGATATTAATTTCAGTTTTTTTCAGTAACATCAGCGAACCTGAAGTTACAGCTTCCAGTGCCCAGGGAAATTTGCCGGGCTGAAGGCACAAATCAAAATCTTCCTGTGGAGAGTTTTTATTTTCAGGATCAAAGAAACGGGCACCGGTACCTGAGCGTATCTGTTCTCTCATGGGTAAAAACTCAGGCTTTTTACCCAACAACAGGCTGTGGATATAATTTGCACATAACCGGTCTTCATCTGCAGGGGTAACAGCATTATATCCCATAGCTACCAGGCTGACCACATCGGGTTTTTCATGTCTGATGAAAGCAGCTATAGCCGGAGCATTTACAAAACCGGCAGCCAGTATCCTGTCGGCTTTTCGTGCCTTTATCAATCCCTGCGTGCCTGCACTGGTCGTGAGAACCACGGTGGCTTTTGTAAGATCTTTCCTGATAACGGCAGAAGGAGAGTTTCCCAGATCGAAACCTTTCACTTTTTTTTCGTTTCTTTCACCTGCCAGAACAGTACCGGGATGATCTTTTTTATAATCAAAAGCATCCTCCGTTGAACCGGTAACAAGTATCTTACCAGCTCCCTGGCCATACATATAACAAGCTGTCGAAAAAGCCCTGAAAACATCGATGATAACAGCTATACCGGTTGCTTCTTCCGCTCCTTCCGCAAATTCCAGATGTCGTATGATCATAACCAGGTTTTAAGAAAACAAAAATACATATTC
>WFSC01000424.1 GCA_015486185.1 Bacteroidales bacterium
GCATGGTCAAAAGCACTTTTTTCTTTTGTTACACCAAAATAGTCCGGATATATCCCTTTTTGCAATAAAGCCTTCCGTATTTTGTCAGGAAGGTCCGAAAAAGTTTCGGTTACAAAAAAAACAATGGATATTCCTGCTGCCATACATCAATATTAAAAATAATCAGAACTGCGTAAAAATATACAATTGATGATAACAATCAAAAAAGAAGGCCGGAAATTCCGGCCCTCCCCTTATACGTCATGTCCTACAAACCTAAAATTTAACTTACCAAACCTTGGCTCAACGAAGAATAGTGTTCTTAATGTTACCCTCGATAAAAATAACGATTATTTTTTAAATATGTTTCATTCTCACAAAAAAAATCATACCGTTCGTCAATTTTTTTTGCACAAGTGTAGGATAACTTTGCTATCCGGTTTGTTATCTGTCACTTAGCTATTGTAGTTTAACTTTAGTAAATTAGAACTTCATAGTTATTCCAAGCATAAAATGAGTCCCTGCCTGAGGAAAATATCCATCCATTACTTTATGTTTATCCCCTTCATAATATTGATAAACCCAGGCATTGGTCACGTATTTGGTATTGAAAAGATTATTGATCATTGCAGAAATTCTACATGTTCTGAGTATCCTGGAAGGAATTTTGAAAGTAAGGATCAGGTCATTTACAAAATAAGGATCCAGTTTCCGATCCTCACTGGAAGTGTTATCAATATATTGTTTTCCGACATACCGGGCCAGCCATTGTACTTCCAGGGGGTTAAATATCCTGAAAGTAAATGAGTTATTTGCTGTTATCCCCGGGGAAAAAGAAAGGTCCGTCTTACCCAGGAAAAAGGAGCGTTGTGACCAGGCATCCCAGTCATCCACATATTCGGTAAAATTTAGGATCTTGTTCCGGCTGAGTGTAATATTTCCATTCCATGACATCCAACGGGTAAACTTTGACCCGGCTTGTAACTCTATTCCCATACGGTAACTTTTTGGTACATTAGTCATCACCGGGATGCCCACATCATTGATCTTACCCGTCATTACCAATTGGTCTTTGTAATCCATATAATAAATATTGGCATGAATACTTACCGGGCCGGCAACCAGTGAAGTCCCTGCCTCCAGATCCTGTAAGGTTTCAGGTCTCGGTTGGGGACCTTCCGACGGAGCCTCTTTAAAATCATAACGGGTAGGCTCACGATGAGCTACAGCATAGGATCCGTATAATGATAACCTGTCAGATAATTTATAAGCCAGGCCGGCCTTCGGATTAAAGAAAAGATAATGGTGTCTTTGTGTCAGATCACGCTGATCATCATCCGGCCCCTCCATATTATAACCGATGCGTCTCACCTGCAGGTCGGCAAACAACCTGAGACCTCCAAACAGATCATAGTTGATTTTTCCGTAAATATTGAAATCCGTTTTTACGCCCAGGTTGTCATACCATTGATGACCTTTTTCCCCGTTACTGAAAAACCTCGCCCATATTACCTTACCAAAATGACTCCCTTCATATTTATTCCACGCACCACCAACATTCACATCCCATTTCCCCCTGTTCAGTTTAACATTATAAATAAATCCGTAAAAATCATTATCCAGCCATTTCTGACGGATCAGATCGGTAGAGGTGATCGTATCATTTCCAACAACTACGTTTTCCAGCAGATAATCATTGAGATGCTGATCCTCTTTATATTGTTCATAATATCCTTTCCCTTTAGTATAATGAGCCGCAAGGTTCAAAAAAACCGACGGGGAAAACTCTTTGGAATAGAACAATTGAAAATGATCCTGCCAGTAATTATCCGTCTCATTGTCATAATAGCGTATATTCCCGTTTTCATCGGTATATTTCCCTATTCCGTTATAGCGCCTGTTTATATTCAGCATATATCCCGGCACACCATCCCAGGCCTGATAGGTCTTCTCATAACCATCCATCATAACCAGACGCACAATATCCTTTTTTTTACTGTACCATGCACTCGTGAAGGCAAGGGACTGCAAGTTTGATGAGGCCCTTTCAATATATCCGTCAGAGGTGATCTTTGATACCCTGGCATCAAAAGTAAAATGATCTTTAATCAGCCCGGAACCTACCTGGAGGGTATTTTTAAAAGTATGAAAAGACCCGGCGGAGGAAGATATTTCGGCAAAGGGTTTGGAATGTAAACCGAAAGTTCTGAAATTCACACTGGCACCAAAAGCGCCGGCTCCATTGGTGGACGTCCCTACTCCACGCTGTACCTGTATGTCAGCCACCGATGAGGCAAAATCCGGCATATCCACCCACCAGACCCCATGACTTTCACTGTCATTGAGCGGAATGCCATTCATCGTAACATTGATACGTGTCTGGTCCGTTCCCCGGATCCTGAAGGATGTATAACCTACCCCTGCCCCTGCATCAGAAGTAACCACCACCGATGGTACCGATTGTATCAAATAGGGAATATCCTGTCCCAGGTTCTTTTCTTCTATCTTCTGCCTGGTAATATTTGTATAGGTAACAGGTGTTTCTGCAGAAGCCCTAACCCCCGACACGACCACCTCATCCGTCAATATCGCAGATGGCTTTAACGTCAAGGTCAATGTCGTATCCCGTAACAGGGATACATGTTTTTCCATGGTATTAAATCCAATAAAACTTACCCTGAGAACATATTCTCCCTTCGCTATTTTTCTTAAAGAAAAATACCCCTGCCCGTTAGTAACCGTCCCCCGGTAGGTACCTTTTAATATTACATTGGCCCCTGCCAATGGTTTCCCGTTCTCGTCCATTATGTGGCCCGACAGATTTACCTGTGAAAAAGA
>WFSC01000425.1 GCA_015486185.1 Bacteroidales bacterium
CTCTTCTGCCTTTAGCCTTTATCCTTTAGCCTTTAGCCTTTCTTTCAGGATGGAATTACCTATTTCTTTTTTATTGTTTATGGTGAGGTTATGATTATTTTGCAATATGCTTTTTTCTTCCATGTTTTTTATTGAATACTGTTTATATTTGAGATCTGAAATTCTTAATCTATGAAAAAACACTGTGTTTTCGTTAGCTACCGGATACCGGAAGAAAGTCTGACACCTTTGGTGGAGGCAGGGTATGAAGTGATACGGCCGGAAGGCACAATTGCCGGCAAAGAGGAAACCCGGAGAAATCTGGAAAGATGTGATGCTGTTCTTTCTGTTTTTGGTACTCCTTTTCCGGATGAACTGATGGAAAGTGCAAAAAACCTCAGGATCATCAGCAATTATGGAGCCGGGGTGGATAATATCAATCTCCCTTTGGCCACGAAAAGAGGTATTGTAGTGACCAACACACCCGATCAGGTTACGGAGCCCACAGCAGAGCTGGCGATGGCGCTGATGCTATCGCTGGTGCGACGGGTTACGGAGATGGACCGTAAACTGAGAAGGGATAAAAGGAAAGTGAAGTGGGGGGTGATGGAAAATCTGGGAATGACGTTGCAGCACAAGACCCTGGGCATCGTGGGCATGGGACGCATCGGAAAAGCAACTGCCCGAAGAGCAACGGCTTTTGGCATGGAGATCATATATAACATGCGCCATCAACTGCCCGAAACAGAAGAAAAAGAACTGAATGCCCGTTATATGACTCTGGAAAACCTTCTCCGGACCGCGGACGTCATATCTCTGCATACCCCGCTTACGGAAAATACATGGCATCTGATCGGAGAGAAGGAGCTTGGATTGATGAAACCGTCCGCTTTCCTGGTGAACACGGCACGCGGGGCAGTGGTGGACGAACCTGAACTGATACGGGCCCTGCAGGAGAAAAGGATCGCCGGTGCCGCTCTGGATGTGTTTGAAAAAGAGCCGGAGATTCCGGATGCGTTCCTGAAGATGGAGAATGTGGTAGTGGTGCCCCATATCGGCACGGCTGCCTGGGAAACGAGGGTGGAGATAGGAAAACAGGCGGCCAGGAACATTGTGGATTTTTTCGGGGGAAAACCATTGAAGTATAAAGTGAATCTTTAAAAAGAACCTGGAACCTGAAACCTGAAACCTTAAACCAGAAACCTCTTCTCCCTTTTTAAATCATTTCTCTATTTAAAAATTAATTCTATTTTTGGTTGATGAACAAAAAACCAGGAGGCTATGGGAGAGAAGTTGTTTTTACTTGGAGATGAGGCGGTGGCACAGGGTGCCATTGATGCCGGTGTATCCGGATGTTATGCATACCCCGGTACTCCATCGACGGAGATACTTGAATATGTACAGGCCAGCAAACAGGCCCGTGAAAAAGGGATCGTCAGGAAATGGACGGCCAATGAGAAAACAGCTATGGAGGCGGCGCTGGGTATGTCTTACGCCGGCAAAAGAGCTATGGTATGTATGAAGCATGTAGGGCTTAATGTGGCTGCCGATCCTTTTATGAATTCTGCTATCACCGGTGTAAACGGGGGGTTGCTGGTAGTAGTGGCCGATGATCCCTCCATGCATTCCTCTCAGAATGAACAGGATTCCCGTTACTATGGAAAGTTTGCACAGATACCGGTGCTGGAACCCTCCGATCAGCAGGAAGCGTATGAAATGGTACGTATGGGTTTTGAATTATCTGAAAAATATGAAGTGCCTGTTTTGATGCGTCTGGTGACCCGCCTGTCCCATTCGAGAGCGGCTGTTATTCCAAAGGATCCGGTTCCTCAAAAAAAGCTCCGGTTGCCAGGCGACTTAAAACAATTTATTCTGTTACCTTCTATTGCAAAGGGCAGGTACCGCAATTTACTGGCGTCCCAGGGTGCTTTTGAAAAGGAGGCAGAGGAATCTCCCCATAATACATATATTTCTTCTCCTGGTGCAAAAGACGGGGTAATTGCCTGTGGACTTGCCTGGAATTATCTGTTGGAAAATTTTCCGGATGGAAA
>WFSC01000426.1 GCA_015486185.1 Bacteroidales bacterium
ACTTGTCATTGATGTGTTGTGGCAGGTAACCAGCCGGTATATTTTGATCAATCCCAGCTCATTCACCACCGAGCTGGCCGGCTATCTGCTTATCTGGGTTGGCATTCTCGGTGCCGCTTATGTGGCAGGAAAGAATGAACATCTTGCCATAGACCTTTTGGTACAAAAATCACCCCCTGAACGCAAAAGGAGGTTACTACTCTCCATATACCTGTTTATTCTTCTTTTCAGCCTTTCGGTTATGGTCTTGGGGGGTACCTGGCTGGTCTATACACGCTTTTTGCTTGATGTCCGATCAGCCGATCTGCAGTTGCCTCTGGGCTATGTTTATCTTGTCGTACCCATTAGTGGCCTGTTGATCACTTACTACGAAATTGATAACATGATACAGATATATCATAACAAATAGAAAAAAGAAATGGATTATTGGGGTATCATTGTTCTGGTAACGAGTTTTATTTTGCTTTTGGCCATTGGCGTTCCCATAGCATTCAGCATTGGCATCTCGGGGATACTGACCATGCTGGTCAGCATTGCTCCCTTGCCGGCTTTTACCACCTTTGCCCATCGTATGTCCACCGGGCTGGACAGTTTTGCTCTCTTGGCGATCCCCTTTTTCATATTGGCAGGTAACATTATGAACAGCGGAGGCATTGCCATGCGGCTCATAAACTTTGCCCGGGCCCTGGTAGGAAAGATCCCCGGGGGACTGGCTTTTGTCAATATTTTTGCCAACATGCTTTTCGGGGCTATTTCCGGCTCGGCTGCAGCCTCGGCATCGGCTATCGGAAGTATCATGGAACCGGAGATGAGAAAGGAAGGATATGATCGTAATTTCAGTGCCGCCGTGAATATAACCTCAGCCACCACCGGCCTATCCATTCCTCCCAGTAATGTACTGATTGTCTATTCCCTGGCCAGTGGCGGAGCTTCTATAGCAGCCTTGTTTATTGCCGGATACATACCGGGCATCCTTACCGGCGTGGCCCTGATGCTGACGGCTATGTCCATGTTGATTTACAAAAACAAGGGGATCAAAGGAGTAACCGTAACCCTGGCAAAGATACTGGTTGTTTTCCTGGCAATCATTCTTGCCGTAATAGGCATCAATTATGTCGCCAAACATTATCCTCCCGGTATCCTTCATGCTATATGGATCATCCTGGGCGTGTTGTCGGTGACCATTATCATTTACCGGACGGTCAAATATTGGGACCGGGCCCTGTATGGCATGAAAACCTTTCTGGATGCATTGCCCAGCTTATTTCTTCTTATTATCGTAGTCGGAGGGATCATCGCCGGCTATTTTACGGCTACGGAAGCCTCGGCAGTAGCTGTATTATATTCCCTGATCCTGGCGCTTATTTACCGGGAAATGAAAATCAAGGACCTGCCGAATGTAATCCTTCGTTCTGTCAAAACCACCGCCATTGTTTTGCTGTTGGTTGGTACCAGTATCGGACTATCTTGGATCATGGCATACGAGAATATTCCCCAGAATGTCAGCGCCGGCCTGCTGAGCATCAGTAAAAGTCCTTTCGTAATCCTGCTGATCATCAATTTCATCCTTCTTTTTGTGGGGGTTTTTATGGACATGACCCCGGCTATCCTTATTTTCACTCCTATTTTTCTCCCCATCGTCCAGCAACAACTCGGGCTCGATCCTATTCATTTCGGCATGATCATGGTGCTGAACCTGAGTGTCGGACTGTGTACACCTCCTGTCGGTTCAGTCCTGTTTATCGGCTGTAGTGTGGCAGATGTAAAAATAGAAAAAGTGATCAAGCCCCTGTTACCCATGTTCGCCGCTATGGTGGTTGTTTTGCTGCTGGTAACCTATATCCCGGAAATCAGTCTCTGGCTGCCCAAAGTATTTGGATTGATAAAATAAAGGAAAACGATCAATATAAAGGTACATTCCCTTTATAATTATTTACATCAACAGCCGGCAGGGTACACTGAAAAAACCGGTTGGCAGAACGCATGATCTCGTTGGCAATATAAGCATTTCCCCTTTGGTTCAGATGCAGTCCGTCAAGTGAAAAAATACTGTTCAGCCCCAGCCTGCCATTCAACGGAACGCCATCAATGTACTGTACATCAAAGCTGGCGGGCCTTCCCCATCCGTTCAGTTTTCCGGTTTCTGCAATGGCATGGATACTTTCCGATATATCCACAACCTGCAATCTGTCAGGGTATTCACCGGCTTTCCGGAGGATGATCTCATTAAACGCCTGCACCCTTGACCGGATAGCCTTAATTACAGGTTCTTTCAAATAATATTTTTCCGGCAAGGGGATCAACGAACCCAAACCATATTCCAGTAGCTTACGCGGCAGCCCCATAAGGACCATTTCATTGGGGTTCAATTGCCTTATTTTTTCCAGTGGCCGGCCATCCGGATAATAAGCATCGGGCAGGCTTGTATCGCTTACCACAACTGGCTGGGGATAGGGAGTTGCTCCATTGTCATTAAAACTTATATAAGGCCTTTTGGGATTTGAAAGGTTCTGGTTATTCAAAGATACAGCCTCATTAAACTGGCTATAGGTAGCAACAGCAAGTGGAAGTTTCGG
>WFSC01000427.1 GCA_015486185.1 Bacteroidales bacterium
GGCGGTAGCCTCTGACCACACCACTGTCTCCGTAAATCTCGTAACCGAATACCATTGAACGTACCTGTTTCTGCATAGTCATGTTGGTTGTATCAAGGTACCAGTTTTCGGTGAATTGTATCTTGGCAATGCGGTTTCGCATGGCATGGATCTCTTTCTCCAGTTCCCGGACTTTATCTTTGCTCATTTCCTTTTCAGTAGCGTAGTCGATGGCTTTAAGCTTTCCTTCATATACTGCCCTGAAAATATCGTTTATGAAAGAATTTCTGTCCAGACCTTCCAGGCAGGTAGTGGTCCAGGTATCGTAGTGGTTCGGGTTTCTTACCACCACATCATAGGTGATGCCGTTAGCCACCTGACCTGAATCGGCCGTAAAAGTAGATGTATGTTCCGTAATATTGGCAGGAATATTTTCATTATCCGCAGCAAACTTCGATTTCCGGCTGCAGGAAAACGTCAGTGCCACGATCAATACAAAAAGAAAACTCAGATACTTCATATTTTTTATTTTACCATTAAACTCTCAAACCCTTAAACCCTCAAACTCTCAAACCCTCAAACTCTCAAACCCCTAAACTCTCAAACCCTCAACCCCCTAAACTCTCAAACCCTCAAACTCTCAAACCCTCAAACTCTCAAACTCTCAAACCCCTAAACTCTCAAACCCTTCTTCTATCGTAAAAAAACCAGTTGTTCACCCCGGTATTCCGTATCAATCAGACCGTTGTCATATACCAGATGGCCGTTTACAAAAGTATGGGTTACCTGGGAGGTAAACCGGGTGCCTTCAAAGGGGGACCATCCGCATTTGTAAAGAATATTGTCTTTGCTGACAGTCCAGGGTTGGTGCGGCTCTATCAGTACCAGGTCGGCTTTGTATCCTTCACGGATATAACCCCGGTCGGGGATACCGAAGATATCGGCCGGGGCATGGCACATTTTCTCTACAACTTTTTCGAGGGAGATCTTTTTGTGGTGATACATCTCAAGCATGGCGACAAGGGAATGCTGCACGAGAGGTCCTCCGGAGGGTGCCAGAAGATAGGGTTTTGCTTTTTCCTGCCAGGTATGCGGGGCGTGGTCGGTGGCGATCACGTCCAGACGGTCGTCCAGGAGTGCAGTCCACAGGCCTTCTTTGTCTTCTTTCGTTTTTATGGCCGGGTTCCATTTAATGCGGGTGCCATATTTTATATAGTCCGACTCATCAAACCACAGGTGGTGGACACATACTTCGGCAGTGATCTGTTTTTCTTTGGCCGGTACCCGGTTATCAAAAAGTTCCATTTCGCTGGCAGTGGAGAGATGCAATACATGAAGGCGTGTCCCGTGAAGGCGGGCCAGCTCCACTGCTTTGGCGCTGGAACGGTAGCAGGCTTCTTCCGACCGTATTTTGGGATGTAAGGTAAAAGGGATGTTTATGCCGAATTGTTTTTCATAGTGATCGAGGTTTTTCCTGATCACCGTATCATCCTCGGCATGCACGGCCACCAGAACGGGAGCTTCGGCAAAAATACGATCCAGGCTTTCCGGATTGTCCACCAGCATGTTGCCGGTGGAAGATCCCATAAAAACCTTGATGCCGCATACTTTAGTATTATCCAATTTCCGGATCTCGTCAATATTATCATTGGTGGCACCGAAATAAAGAGCGAAATTGGTAAGAGATTTACCGGCGACCATTTCCAGCTTTTCATCAAGTCGTTGAAGGGTGGTTGTCTGGGGCAGGGTGTTGGGCATGTCCATGACCGAAGTGACGCCGCCGGCTACGGCAGCCATGGATTCGCTATGGAAGTCGGCTTTTTCCGGAAACCCGGGATCGCGGAAATGGACCTGGTCATCAATAACTCCCGGGAAAAGCCATTTTCCTTCTGCATCAATGATTGTGACATTGGATCCGGTAACCGGCGTCTCCGCTTCCCCGATGCGGGAGATCTTGTCCCCCCTGATCAGGATACTGGCTTTTTTTATGCTGCCTTCGTTTACCATGGTGGCATTCCGGATCAGTATCTGTTTCATAAGTGAAAAGTTATTTTTCTGAAACAACAGGACAAAGATATGTCAGGAAAATGAATGTTTAAAGATAAGTTTTTCTGTTAAATATACAGTTGAGCCTGATCCTGATTACCGACCAGAATGCCTCATTGAAGATACCTCCACTCATTTTAGATGCACCGACGGTACGGTCCTTAAAAATAATAGGGATCTCTTTCAGCTTAAACCCCAGTTTCCAGGCCCAGAATTTCATCTCTATCTGGAACCCGTATCCTTTGGATTTGATCTTGTCGAGCTTGATCTTTTCCAATACCTGTCTGCGGTAACAGACAAAACCTGCAGTTGTGTCTTTGACGGGTATGCCTGTTATGGTTCGTACGTATATAGAAGCACCCATTGAGATAAATATTCTTTTCAGGGGCCAGTTAACAACATTTACACCGGCGATATAGCGGGAACCTATTACCAGATCGTTTCCCTTTCTGCATTCTTCGAGTAGCCGGGGCAGATCAGCAGGATCGTGGGAAAAGTCTGCATCCATTTCAAAAATATATGTATAATCCCTTTCAAGTGCCCAGCGGAACCCGGTTATGTAGGCTGTACCCAGACCCTGTTTTCCCGGTCTTTCGATCAAAAAGAGAGAAGGATCGTTTTTTTGAAGATCTTTTATCAGGGCGGCTGTGCCATCAGGTGAATGATCATCCACGATCATGATATGGGCATGAGGTAAATATTTCCTGACAGCAGGGATTATCATGGAAATATTTTCCTTTTCGTTATAAGTTGGAATAATAATCAAAGACTTTTCCAAAGCGCAATCAATTTGTGGAGGCGAAAATAAAACAATATTTACGGCGGACAAAATGCGGAATGTTAAAAAATGTTGAAGGAGGGGGGGGGAATGATGAATGATGAATGATGAACGATGAATGATGAACGATGAATGATGAACGATGAACAGGGAACGATGAACGATGAACGGTGAACGGAAAAGCAGGGAGTGGGAAGTCAGGGAGGGGAAAAGGTATAATACATAGGTATGAAAAAAAGAGGGTAAAAAAAGTTGTAAAAGCGGGGAAAGGGGTTACCTTTGCCAGCCTTAATAAGGTTCTTTACGAAGTGTTGCGGATATATTTTTCTGGGGATAAGACAGTTGAGGAGGATGCAGGAAAATAAACTGAAAATAATGGAAAAAAGGTTTGGAGAAGAGAGAAAAAGTTATTTATCTTTGCAGCCGCTTTTTGAAAAAAGGAATAAGGTTTTTTGAAAAAAACAGGGGAATTTTTTGCAGGGGAAATATTTTGGTATTAACTTTGCAGTCCCAAAAAAAGATGAAACGCGATAAACGCGATAATGTTCTTTGAAAATACTGAAGAGGAAGACAGAAAGGTTCAATGAAGACTGTCAATTCAGCCAGGATATTTTCGGGTAGGAGAATGATTTTGAAAGACATAAATTTTAAGATACAACTACAACGAAGAGTTTGATCCTGGCTCAGGATGAACGCTAGCGGCAGGCCTAACACATGCAAGTCGAGGGGTAACGGAGAAAGCTTGCTTTCAGACGACGACCGGCGCACGGGTGAGTAACGCGTATGCAACCTACCCATAACTTGGGGATAGCCCAGAGAAATTTGGATTAATACCCAATAATATTTTAAGAAGGCATCTTCTTAATCTTAAAGTTCCGACGGTTATGGATGGGCATGCGTAGCATTAGATTGTTGGTGAGGTAACGGCTCACCAAGTTGTCGATTATGCTTAGGGGGTCTTAAAGGATGGTCCCCCACACTGGTACTGAGACACGGACCAGACTCCTACGGGAGGCAGCAGTGAGGAATATTGGTCAATGGGCGCAAGCCTGAACCAGCCATGCCGCGTGCAGGATGACGGTCCTATGGATTGTAAACTGCTTTTGTACGGGAAGAAACCTGGATACGTGTATCCAGCTGACGGTACCGTAAGAATAAGGATCGGCTAACTCCGTGCCAGCAGCCGCGGTAATACGGAGGATCCAAGCGTTATCCGGATTTATTAGGTTTAAAGGGTGCGCAGGCGGAAATATAAGTCAGTGGTGAAATCCTACAGCTCAACTGTAGAACTGCCATTGAAACTGTTTTTCTTGAGTATAGTTGAAGTA
>WFSC01000428.1 GCA_015486185.1 Bacteroidales bacterium
ACCCAGTGGTCCCGGCGTTTACAAACCACACTTTTGGACAGTCACGGCTTTAATGCCGTTATTAATAACGTTACTAAAATTTACACATATGGCACGCAGAAAATTATCAGACAGGTACATACGAAGTTTAACAAAGGTATCGGGCGGAAAAAGCTATGCCGTAACTTTACCCAAAGAATTTGTTCAGAAGTTAAAATGGCGAGCCCGTCAGAAACTGGAGATACATATGTACGGTGACCGGATCATAATCTCTGACTGGAAAAAATAAAGATCCGTATTTTTCCAACCACTAAAAAATGACAGGATGCCTATGTCCCGACTTAAGCATCATAATGCAAAATATAGTTATTCTGTTTGTAAACTTATTATCTATCCTATGTCCTGTAAAATCCAAATCACAAGCACCAAATAACAAATAATGCTCAAATTACAATATTCAATAAATCAAACAATATTATAGTGACTTTGTTTTGTATTTTTGAATCCTGTTTGGTCATTGAAAGTTGGTCATTGGATATTATTTGGAATTTGGAATTTTAGCTATTGGAATTTTCTTGTATTGAGCCCTGTGCCCCGCCTTTGCCTATGGCCAGCAAGGCAAAAGTGTACGCCCAGCGAACTTCATACTTCAAACTCTTTCAAGGTAGGGGGCTAAAGCCCTGAAAGTTTTACTTTTCAGTAACCCCGGGCTTAAGCCCGGGGTTAGTCAAAACCTTAATAATATTGGGGTTTTAACCCCTTATTTTTTCCCGGGACGTTTCCCTATAATATATCAACCCCGGTTAAGTTTTCCAATAACACTCATATACAAGCAACAAACCTCAAACGCAGCCGAAGGCGGAAAATTTGGAAATTGACGATTGGAAATTACTATATGTATATAATATAATTCTACATTTGTGATGATTATTAATGATACATATATCATAATATAGCGAAACAGGATGCTAAAAAGCAGGCATACATGGATGATCAAAGTTTTATTATTCATATACTTCATGATCTATGTCTCCGGAAACCTGACTGCCCAGGTCAAAGCCGGCATGAACCGCAGTCAATATGTTATACACATCCGGAAGACTGATGTGCCGGTGGTAATTGATGGTTTACTGGATGATCCGGCCTGGCAGACCGCCCGACGTGTCGATCATTTTCACCGGGTCCTTCCCATTGACACAGGTTATGCCAGATCACAAACGGAAGTCATGATGTCACATGATGAGAAAAACCTTTATCTGGCGGTTATCTGTCATGACACCATGCCCGGAAAACGCCCGGTTGAGTCGCTAAGGAGGGATTTCTCCTTTCCCAAAAACGACAACTTCATTGTTTTTATGGATACCTATAATGACCAGACCAATGGTTTTGCATTCGGTATATCTGCAGCCGGGGTACAGTGGGAAGGGATCCAGGCCAACGGCGGTTTTGTATCGCTTGACTGGGACTGCAAATGGCGGTCGGCCGTTAAAAACTATCCGGACAAATGGGTGGCAGAATTTGCCATTCCCTTCCGGAGCATCCGGTATAAAACCGGTGTAAAGGAATGGGGGATCAATTTCAGCAGGCTGGATCTGAAGACATCGGAGAAATCTGCCTGGGCACCGGTACCCCGGCAGTTCCAGACAGCTAACCTGGCTTATACCGGCACCCTGGTCTGGGATGAGCCTCCCCCCGATCTGGGATTGCGATACTCCCTTATTCCATCATTTTTAACACGGATGGTACAGAATGCTGAAAACAATACGCCCGCAAATTTCAACGTTGACGCCGGGCTGGATGCCAAGATCACTCCTTCGCCCTCTATGAACATAGACATAACCATCCATCCCGACTATTCGCAGGTGGAGGTGGACAAGCAGGTTATTAACCTGGACCGTTATGAGCTTTTCTTTCCGGAAAAAAGAAAGTTCTTTCAGGAGAACAGTGACCTTTTTGCCAGTCTGGGCAAAGAGAGGGTGCGACCTTTCTTTTCGCGCCGTATCGGACTGACCACACCCGTGTGGGCGGGAGTCCGTCTCAGCGGAAAAGCAGGGAAAAAATGGCGTACAGGGGTCATGGACATGCAGACCGGCTCGCGTGACACGATTCCCGGGGACAACTTTGCTGTGGCGGTGTTGCAACGTCAGCTTTTCAGCCGTTCCAACCTGAGCGTATTCTTTGTCAACAAGCAGGTCACCAACCGGCAGGATGATGTTACGACAGGGCAGCCGTTCAAATATAACCGGGTAGCCGGTGTGGAATATAATCTTGCCAGCCGGGATAACCGCTGGACAGGGAAGTTCTTTTATCATCAGTCTTTTTCCCCGGAACGGCACCACGGTGCTTTTGCCCTCTCCGGACAACTGGAATACAGTACCGGCAAGATCCTTGCCTCATTGGGACATACCTGGGTGGGGCAGGATTTTGTGGCTGAAACAGGATATGTTCCCCGCACCGGCTTTCAGCAACTGACGCCCGGGATCCAATATAAATTCTATCCCTCCTCAAAACATATTGCCAACCACGGCCCTTATATCATGTCTGATCTGTATTTCAATACCGGCTTTGATCTTACCGACACAAAAACAGAAATGGGTTACGGCGTTGAATGGCTTAACCGCAGCAAATTAAAACTGTTCCTTTCCGGGAACTATGTATTGTTGCCCTATGACTATGATCCCACCCATACGGGAGGAGTTCCGCTGCCGGAAGGGAGCGAATATCAATGGACGGACGTCAGTCTTTATTATCTGTCGGATGTGAGAAAGCCTTTCAATTTCATGTTCACCGCACTGACAGGAAGTTATTACAATGGCAGCCGTTCGGGAATGGACGGAGAAGTTACCTACCGGATACAACCCTATGCCAATCTGACCATGGCCCTTACCTATAACCATATCCTTCTGCCGGAACCATACAGCAGTGCCGACCTGTTGTTGATAGGACCCAAACTGGACCTGACCTTCACCGATAAAATTTTCCTGACTACTTTTGTCCAGTATAACAACCAGATAGACAATCTGAACGTGAATGTTCGCTTTCAATGGAGATATGCACCGGTATCCGACCTGTATATCGTTTATACCGAAAATGCTTTTCCTGAAGCATGGCAGACAAAAAACCGGGCGCTTATCTTTAAAATATCTTATTGGTTTCATTAAAAATATAGAACCAGGATACAAGAAACAAGATACAAGAGAAGAATATCGAACAAGGATTAACGATTTGTGATGGAGGGAAGTTGATAGGTTGATAAGTTGAAGGGTTGAGAAAGTGATAAAGCGAATTGGCTTAAGAGATTAGGGTCTAATGGATTAGGGTTTAGAGGATTAGGGTTAGGAAGTAATATATTGTTTTTTGAGTTATTTCGCGCTGCTCTGCGGTCCTCTACCCAATAATACTCATCAGCCAACTCATCTACAAGCAACAAACCTCAAACGCAGCCGAAGGCTGCATCAAACTTCAAACTTTCAAACTCTTTTCCCTTTAAGCTTTAGCCTTTGAATTTTAGCCTTTAGGCTTTCGTTCCTTCTGCATTTAAAAAGGTCCCGGTCTTGTGATAGTATCCGCCCCTCTGGCTTTGCCGGGCATCTCGCCCCGATGGAATCCCTTAAATAATCTTTTACCCGTTTTCCGGTCAAAGTGATCGGGCGTGATGTGTTCGGGGCAGGTCTCCCCCGTTTCTTCCATCCACTGTTTCAGTATCTTTTTCAGATCTTCCTTTTGTTTATCAAAACGGGGATCATCTGCCAGATCGTAGAACTGAAAGGGGTCATTGACACAATCATACAATTCTTCTTCCGGTCTCGGTTTTCTGAACACATCTTCCTGTAATGTATCGGTTTTTCCGTCGAGCCATGCCTGGTATAATTCTTTCATGGAAGGGCTGCGTACGGCATCAGCCGGTCCCCAGGCATCAAATTGCGGTCTCTTGTTGATCAGGTAAAGGAAATCTTTGGTACGTACCTGGCGTTCGCAGGCCTCGTAATCGTGCCAGTTATGTTCCGAGAAGGTATAGTGCCGGAAATGGTTTTCCGGGTGGCTGAAAAGGGTGAAAAAACTGTGTCCCTGGAATGTGGGGCCGGGTTGTATTCCTGCTGCCTCGAGCAGAGTGGGCGCCAGGTCGATGATGCTCACCATGGCATCCGTCATGCTTCCGGCGGCGATATGACCGGGCCACCGGATAAGCAACGGCGTTTTTATGCCGCTGTCATACATCCGCGTTTTACAGCGGGGGAAAGGCCGTCCGTTGTCAGAGGTGAAGATCAGGAGGGTATTATCTTCGATACCTTGTCTTCTCAACTCTTTCATCACCTGTCCCACAT
>WFSC01000429.1 GCA_015486185.1 Bacteroidales bacterium
CAGGTGCAG
Source organism: Bacteroidales bacterium (assembly GCA_015486185.1). GTDB lineage: Bacteria > Bacteroidota > Bacteroidia > Bacteroidales > VadinHA17 > DRPN01. The sequence continues at coordinate 10 of WFSC01000429.1, forward strand.
AGATCAGTGCAAAGGAAATAGAAACATTGTTCCGGGAAAGTGAAGATTATCACCTGGCCGAAATGATGAATTTTCCCGGAGTTATAGAAAAAGTGCCGGAGGTGATGAAGAAGATCGAGGTGGCGAAAAAGTATCACCGGATCATTGACGGGCATGCTCCCGGATTGAGGGGGGAAGCCTTGAAAAAATATGAGGAAGCCGGCATCATGACCGATCATGAATGTTCCACCCTGCAGGAAGCCAGGGAAAAGATCGCATTAGGTATGTATATCCTGATACGCGAGGGAAGTGCTGCAAAAAACCTGGAGGCCCTGATGCCGCTGTTGGATGAGGCCCCGGACAAAGTCATGTTCTGTACCGACGATGCCCATCCCGATGATCTTTCGGAAAGACATATCAGGCATTCGGTGTTGAGATGCCTGGAAAAAGGCTATGATTTCTGGCATGTACTCCGGGCAGCAACCATAAATCCGGTAGAATTTTACGGACTGAATGTGGGTCTGTTACAGGAAAATGATCCGGCTGATTTTGTAGTATGTGATGATCTTAAGGAATTAAATATTCAGGAAGTTTATGTCAACGGAGAAAAAGTTTTTGATGGTAAGAATGTATTGGTTGATATACCTGAAAGTCCTGTTATTAATCGTTTTGAAGCCGAAAAGACAGATCCGGCGGATCTGAGTATTCCATACAGGGAAGGAAAGAACCTGCGGGTGATCGGAGTGGTAGACGGTAGTCTTTTTACAAATAAATTGATCATGGAACCCTCCGTGGAATCTTTTACTTCCCTGAACCGGTTACCGGGTGTTTCACGTGACAGAATGTATCGGAATGACCGGGAAGAAACTGCTCAAAAGGGAAATGAGAGGACTGACTTGCAGGCAGTACCGGACATTAAACGGGACCTGTTAAAGATCGTGGTATTGAACCGTTATATTAAAAATGCCCGGCCGGTCGTAGGATTTATTAATGGTTTCGGCTTGAAGGAAGGGGCGCTGGCTTCCAGTATTGCCCATGACAGCCACAACCTGATCGCGGTGGGAACCAATGACCGGGAGATCGCTACGGCTATGAATGCTGTTATTGAAGTAAAAGGAGGGATCGCGGTGACCTTAAGGGAATATACTGACGTACTGCCTCTGCCGGTAGCAGGGCTTATGACCACAGAAGACGGGGAGAAGGTGGCAGAAAAATACAGGCAGTTAAACCGGCTGGTACAGGAAGCTGGTTCTCCCCTACAAGCGCCTTTTATGACCCTTTCTTTCATGGCATTACTGGTCATTCCCGAACTGAAGATCGGAGACCGGGGACTTTTTGATGTTAATAAATTTGATTTTACGGAGTTGTGGGTATAGGGAGCCGGCCATTTCTATACACTCCTCGCTGTGCTCGGAGCACTCAATGACCTGTCATTTTACAGTACAATGCCCGGTCCCTGAGTAGCGCGTAGCACTGTATCGAAGGGCCCGGGACATGGCTCTCTTAAACAATCGACTTTTCGACTTCACAAATCTCAAATCGTTAATCCTTATTCATCATTCGTTTCCTCCCTTCGTCTCTTAGTCATTCCTCCTCCGATCATCGATCAACCTTCTTTTTCCCCGTTCATAGATAATCCTTCCTTTTATCTTTTTCCTTTTTCCTTTTATCTTCATAACTTTACCTTCATGCAAAAAAGAGATTTTCATACATCTTTATCTGACCAGCTAAGGGACCTGCCTGACACACCGGGGGTGTATCTTTTCCTCGACAGGGAAGGCAAGGTGATCTATGTAGGCAAAGCAAAAAGTCTGCGGAAAAGAGTGGCTTCCTATTTTACCGGGAAAGTTACAGGCAAGACAAAAGTGTTGGTCAGCCGTATCGCTTCATTGGACCATGTGGTGGTGGAGAGTGAATCGGATGCCCTGTTGCTGGAGAATAACCTGATTAAGAAATACCAGCCGCGTTATAATATCCTGCTGAAGGATGATAAAAGCTATCCGTGGATTTGTATCAAAAAAGAACCTTTTCCCCGTGTCTTCATGACACGTAATGTGATCCGTGACGGCTCCGAATATTTTGGACCCTACACCTCTGCCCGTATGGTCCGCACACTCCTCGATCTGATCCGGCAGCTTTATACCCTGCGTACCTGTAAGTTGAATCTGACCAAAAAAAATATCGAGGCGGGGAAGTTCCGGGTTTGTCTGGAGTATCATCTGGGGAAATGCAAAGCCCCATGCATAGGAAAACAAACCGAGGAGGAGTATGACCGCGATATTCAAAATGTCAGGATGATCCTGAAAGGAAATATACGGGAAGTGATCAAACACCTGGAAGGACTGATGCAGGAATATGCTGAAGGCCTGGCCTTTGAAAAAGCGCAGGTGGTAAAGGAGAAACTGGAGATACTGGAAAAATACCGTGCCCGCTCGGTCATTGTTACGCCCAACATCCGGGAGTCAGATGTTTTTTATATGATCGACAGGGTTAATTTTGCTATCATCAACTTTCTGAAGATCGTGAATGGTGCCGTGGTACAATCCCATACGGTAGAGGTTAAAAAGGTGTTGGGAGAGAAAAAGGAGGAGATCCTGCCGTTGATCGTGAGCGATATTCGCCAGCGTTTTTCCAGTGATACAAAAGAAACGATCGTTCCGTTCCGTCCGGATACCGAAGTATCAGGCACGCATTGGACCGTGCCGGTAAGGGGAGATAAGAAAAAACTGTTGGAGCTGTCGGAGCGTAATGCGAAATATTATCTGCTGGAAAAAGAGAAGAGAGAAGAACGGTACCGGAAAAAATACAGCACGGAAAGAAAGCTGGAACAGTTGCGGAAAGATTTGCGGTTACAGGAATTGCCCCGCCATATCGAATGTTTTGACAACTCCAACCTGCAGGGAACGCATCCCGTGGCATCGTGTGTGGTCTTTCGTGATGCCCGTCCCAGTAAAAAAGATTACCGGCATTTCAATATCAGGACGGTAGAGGGGCCTGATGATTTTGCTTCGATGGAGGAGGTTGTATTCCGGCGGTACAAACGGCTGTTGGAAGAAGGGGAGAAGTTGCCACAACTGGTGGTTATTGATGGGGGTAAAGGTCAGCTCAGTGCTGCACAGAAGAGTCTGACAAAACTGGGACTCCAGGATAGGATCGCACTGATCGGTATTGCCAAACGACTGGAAGAGATCTATTTCCCTCATGATCCGGTGCCCCTGTACCTGGATAAAAATTCCGAATCTCTGAAGATCATTCAGTATCTGCGGGACGAGGCACACCGTTTCGGCATCACTTTCCACCGGCAGATACGGTCTAAAGATCTGTTAAAGAGTGAACTGGATGAGATCCCGGGTATCGGTGAAAAGACAAAGAACATGTTGCTCGACCGTTTCGGGTCGGTAGCGGAAATACGGAAACAATCGCTTGAAATCCTGGCGGATGTGATAGGGAAATCCAAAGCGGAAAAAATAATAAGTTTTTTGAAACCACGATAAGAATGTGTGAATACATATAGTATGATATTCTATTAATTAATTGTAGAATACATCTGTTACAGTAAATATTTCAGATTGGAAAATCTATGTAGGTAACTCGTATGTTTGCCAAAAAAAGATTTGGACCATTTTCCGTTAATGTTGTATGTTCGCGGAATAATGGGGGAAGACAGGAAAGAGTTAGGCACCAGATACAATAATTTTATTGATATCGTTACGTAGAAATCGTCCTGTCTTCCAATTTCTTCTGAGTTTGGACAAAGTATCAAAAGCTGTAAATAATTTACAAGCTTGGATTAAAAACGAGTAAAAACTGTGAAGGAAGTCCATTATAATTAAACATTAAGTAAAACTAAAAAATTAAATTATGATGGAAAAGATTCAGAGACAAAATGTAGGCATTGATGTTTCAAAAGATGAGTTTGCCGTTTGTTTTATGGTACTTACCATTGAATTGAAAAAGAAGATAAAAGGTACCAGGAAATTTCCGAACACGGGAGATGGTTTTAAGGATTTCACCAGGTGGGTAGAAAACAAACGATACAATGATCTGGAGTTACATTTTACAGTGGAAGCCACAGGGGTATATCATGAAAATCTCTCATACTATCTGGAAGAAAAAGGAGAGATTGTACATATCGTATTACCCAGTCGGGCTAAAAGATATGCTTCCAGTCTTAAACAAAAATCCAAAACGGACAAGTTGGATTCAAAAAAATTGGGTCAGATGGGATTAGAGAGAGAACTGGAACAATGGAAACCCATCAGCCCAACCTTCCGGATATTGAAAGGACTTACAAGAGAACGTAGCTCTTTGATAAAATATAAAACAATGCTGAGCAATCAAAAACATGCCTTGTCATCGAGTGCATACCCCAATAAAAAAAGTATAGCCAGAATAAAGCAATTGATCAGGAAGATAGAAAAACAGATTCTGGCAATAGAGGATGAGATATCGGATTTAATTGAACAGGATATTGAGCTTAAAAAAAGACTTCTGAAAGTGATGACAATACCCGGTGTGGGTTTTCTGACCGCCGTTATTATTGTTTCCGAAACCGATGGTTTTGCTTTGATAAAAAATATAAAACAGCTTATATCTTATGCAGGATTAGATGTAGTAAAAAAGCAATCCGGACAGTGGAAAGGAAAATACAGAATATCTAAGCAAGGGAATGTCCATATTCGTAAAGCTTTGTATTTTCCTGCATATACTTCCGTTCGTTATGAAAACAATTTCAAATCATTTTATGAAAGACTCCTGGATAAAAAACAATTTTCTATGATTGCATCGGTAGCTGTACAAAGAAAGATGTTGGGCCTTATTTACACACTCTGGAAAAATGACACAACTTATATCTATAATTACCAACAAAAAAATGTGGCATAGACTTGGAGGGAGAAAAAAGTAGTGGGAGCTTTTATACTCCCACTACACAAGATAGACTCCGCGTTAAACGTAAAGCCTTCTTTCTGGTAAATACAAAATTACGTTTTTTTGAAATTTTTATAAAATAAATTTGGATTTTAACACAGTATCTACGTAGAAAATAAAATCACACAACTTAACAGACTCTATTACAATTAGTTACAGAAACATGAATTATAAACATCGTTGACAGGTTGCCAGGGGCTTTAAATCCTTTTTATTATTTTAGTAAATTAGTAGTGATTTAAAATACTGATCATGCAAAAAACAAGTTTATCCGCAATTGTCTTTTCCTGTTTTATTGTATTTATTTTTGCCTCAGCCGGCAAATCTGCTGCTGCTGAAGGTCATGAAAGATGGTTAACTAATAGGGAGGAGAAGAGTATGAGTGCAATGCCTAAAGACACCATACACGTTGTGGGACATGCTCACATGGACCAGAACTGGTTATGGACCTCTACCGAGACCCAAAAGATGTGTGATGATAATTTACGGCAGGTAGTGGCATTTATGAAAGAGTTTAAAGACTTTACTTTTATTCAAAGTATGGCCGCCATTTATAGCCGTATTGAGAAAAATGATCCGCCACTCTTCGAAGAGATAAAAAAATATGTAAAAGAGGGCCGCCTGGAACTGGGAGGTGGTATGTGGGATGAAGGAGATGAAAATCTTTCCTCGGGAGAAGCTTTGTCAAGAACATTTCTTCTCGGGCAACGATATTTTTTAAGCCGGTTTGGAAAGATAGCAAAAGTGGGTTGGTTACCTGATGATTTCGGACATGTTTCGCAGTTCCCGCAGATATTAAAACTATCGGGATGCAATTATTTTTATTTTATGCGGTGCAGGCCTTATTTGGGGACTTTTTGGTGGGTTGGTCCTGATTCTTCCAGGGTGTTGTGCTACTCCAACTACACCTATAACGGGCAAATCACGAAAGATCTCCGTGAAGAGATAAAGAAAATCGCCCCGGATAAACATAGGATATTAAAAGTGACAGGGGTAGGGGATCATGGGGGAGGTCCCACCCGGGACATGATCAACAAGGTTCATCAACTGGATAAAACGCCGGGGTATCCGGCAGTAAAATTTACCACGGCGGAAGACTTTTTTAAAAAAGCGTCGTCAGAAATGGAAGGCCGCCCGACCCACCGGGGTGAAATGGAGTTTATTTTTGAAGGCTGTTATACTACCGTTTCCGATATAAAAGCAGGCAACCGGAATTGTGAAAATGCTTTGTACAGCAGTGAGTTCTTAAATACGTTTAACTGGCTGACCGGCGGAGTGTACCCGGCAGACGAACTGCGTAATAGTTGGAAAACAGTTGCATTTAATGAATTTCACGATATACTGTGTGGCTCTGCTATTCATGAAGCTAATAAAGAAGCTATTGCTCTTTATGATGTTGCACTACGTAAAGCCAACAACTTACGCGATTTTGCCTTTCACAAATTATCTGATGAAATTCATTTTAAGACCACTATGGGGCAGCCCGTGGTGGCATTTAACCTTCATCCTTATCAACATAAAACCCTTGTTGAGGCGGAGGTTTATTCTCACGACAAGCCTTTTACGGCAAAATTAGCCGGTTGGGGGAATTATTACGGATCCAAATATGTTACCCCCATCGACAGAGGACAAGGTCCGGTGCCTACCGTGCTGGTCCGTGATGGCTCGGGAAAAACGTATCCTGCACAAATAATCCGGGGAAAAACCTTCCCTCCGGGTTATATGTCCAAGGTTCAGTTCGTAGTAGGGGATCTGCCTCCGGGTGGTTACAAAACTTTTTATATCGATATGACTAAACCGGGGAAATACAATAAACCTATCCCGTTTGTTGACAATACCTTTGAAACCGATTTTTTTAAGGTGAAATTTGATATGAAGACCGGGAATATTGTCAGTCTCTTTGATAAACGTACAAATAAGGAATATGTTAAGGAAGGTGGCCAGCTTAACAGACTGAGAATATACCTCGAAGATAAAAAAGGGAAAATGAAAGCATGGACAATAAATAAAATCGTAAAGGAAGAGGATGTTTCTGATGTAAAGAGTGTAAAAGTTATTGAAGACGGACCGGTACGGGCTTGTGTCGAAACAGTGAAAACATGGGGTAAATCGAGGTTTATCATCCGTACCTGCCTGTATCGTTCGTATCCGCGTATCGATTACAACCTGGAAGCCCATTGGCTGGAAACAGGGAGTGACTCGACGGATTCTCCCATGCTGAGGGCTCTTTTCCCGCTGGCATTGAAAAATGTACGTTTTTATTGCCAGGTTCCGTTTGATGTGGTTGAAAGGCCGGTGGATGGGAAAATAAATGGAAAACCTGCTCCGCCAAATGAAAAGTCACATTCAAATATCTATGGGGTTAGCCCGGAAGAAAATGACGGGCAGGAAGTGCCTGCACAGAAATGGGCCGATGCAACGGACGGAAAGGTGGGTATTGCCCTGTTGAACAAAACCAAATATGGCTATTCATATCACAATGGCGATTTGCGGCTGACCCTGATGAGGGCAGCCGGTGAACCTGATATTTATCCGAATATTGGTAAGTTTAATATCAGTTATGCGTTGTATCCACATGCCGGTGACTGGAAGAACGGAGTATGGGCAGAAGGGGATGATTACAATGTACCGGTTTATGCTGCGGAGCCACCCTCAATGGCATTTGGAAAAGAACATGCCACCCGGCCGGAAGAGGGCTCCTTTATTTCTGTTAAGCCGGATAATATTGTCTTATCAGGTATAAAACAATCTGAAGAAGGTAATGAACTGGTGATAAGACTCGTAGAGGTGAACGGGAAAGTAACCACACTTTATCTGTCACTTCCGGTTGCTGTTAAATCGGCACGAAGGCTGAATCTGATTGAATTACCTCTGACCCATGTTGCACAACCGGAAATTAAAGGGAACACTCTGAAAGTCACCGTTAAACCCCATGAGATCGTTACATTGGGGATCCGGGTAGCCCGGTGAGCCTGGAATTCCACCCGGAGATAAAATAAAAAAAGTGTACTTTTATTGTTTAAATAAACATGTCCACTTTTTCAGGACGGGATAAACCGGGAATAATGCAGGAAAGTTTTCATTGGTTAGATACACTTGTAGTGCTGGTATATTTTTTGGGAATCACAGGATATGGCGTGTGGCTCACAAAACGTGTAAAAAACAGTGACGGATATTTCAGAGGCAATCGTTCGTTCAATAAATGGATCATGATCGCCCAGGGTTTTGGCGCCGGCACACATTCCGAAAATTTTGTAGCCCAGACCGGTGCAAGTTTTCAGTCGGGTTTTGCTGCCATTTGGTATCAATGGAAAAATATGGTCATAACACCTTTTTATTGGCTTATTGCTCCCTGGTATCGCAGAAGCGAACGTACGACGGTAGGCGAAATAGTTGAGGATCGTTATGGAAAAGGAATGGCTTTGTTTTATACTGTCTTTGCCATTTTGTTTTTCATCTTTGCTCAGGGTGCGATGTTAAAAGGTGCGGGGAAAGTCATTTCGGTTGCCACCTCAAATTTGGTTTCCACGGATGGGGTGGTTTACGGTATGACCATAGCTTTTATTATTTACAGCTTTTTCGGCGGTCTGGTGTCATCCGCTTATGCCACCTTTATTCAGGGGTTCATGATCATTGTTCTTTCTATTATGCTTATACCTCTGGGCTTAAAGGATGTTGGCGGTGTTACGGGTATGAGAGAAATTTTGCCGGCAAACTTTTTTAATTTGTTCAGTCCTGAACTGGGCATAGGTACGTTTACAATTTTGATGCTGGCATTAAATGGTGTCATCGGAATAACAGCCCAACCGCACATGGTCTCTATGTGTGCAACCGGAAAAACAGAACGGGACGGAAGAATTGGACAAACTTACGGCTCATTTGTAAAACGTACCGTTACGATCGGTTGGGCATTTACCGGGCTTATTGTTGCTGCGTTGGTTATCAAAAGCGGTCAAAACCTGAGTGACCCCGAAATGGCTTTCGGTTATGCAACAAGAGTGTTATTGTTCCCGGGACTGACCGGTTTGATGATCGCCTCAATATTGGCAGCCAATATGTCTTCCGCTTCAAATTTCATGGTGAATTCCGGAGCGCTTTTTACTAAAAACATTTACGAAGAATTTATAAATAAAAGTCCTACGGATAAGCAATTATTATGGGTGGGAAGAATATCAAGTCTGGGCTTAACTTTTTTGGGCGTTCTTTTTGCCATTTATATTAAAAGTGTCCTGTATGCATTTTTATTTGTTGAGACTATAGCTGCTTTTATGGGTATTATGGTATTCTCGGGTATTGTGTGGAAACGTGCCAACCGTTACGGGGCCATTACCGGTGTGACGGCAGCTTTTATTCTTTATTACTATCTTAACTTTTTAGATACGGGAACGTTGGAAATTGTATATAAATGGAAACCGGAACCTTTCGGCTGGGCAATGCTTGTTGGTTTTGTTGTGCTTGTTGTTGTCAGTTTATTGACCAAACCCGAGCCAAAAGAAAAAACAGACAGCTTTTTTGATAAAATGTTAAGACTATCCGATGAAGACAGGATCCGGAACGGACAAAAACCACTGGCTGCAGAATTGGGGCATGACCTGTTATTGCTTGATCTGCCTTCCTGGTTTAAGGCTGAAAGGTGGAAAGGTTTTACGAAAAGGTACCGGGAAGATTTAGTTGGATTCTTGCTCGCCTGGCTATTTGTTAGCGGATTAATATTCCTTGCCTGGGCTATTATACAATTACAATAAAACCAGATAATAATGAATATAGTTGAGGGATGTTTGTTTTCGGATAATAGCAGAATTGCTATAGAAATTGTAAACGGATCAATAATAAGAATAGAACGTATTGCCACTTTTGAAGATAAAAACAGTGAAAAATATTTTATTGCCCCCGCTTTATTCGACAATCAAATAAACGGTTATCTCGGAATAGAATTTTCCAAACCGGATCTGTCGTTGGAAGATATGCGTAAAGTGGTAAACGGGTTAAGAAAAGTGGGTGTCGGGACCTTTCTTCCGACTGTTATAACGGCTTCTTTCGAATCACTTGTTAATTCATTCAGAAATTTATCCGAAGTAGTAAAAGATGAAGATATTGCCCTTTCAATCCCGGGATTTCATTTGGAAGGACCTTATATCTCTCCCACAGAGGGTTACCGGGGAGCACATACCTTAAAACATATCCGTAAACCGGACTGGGATGAATTTCAAAAAATAAACCAAGCTGCGGAAGGTAAAATACTGCAGGTTACTTTGGCTCCGGAAGTTGAAGGAGCCATACCGTTTATTGAGAAATGCGTGCAGAATAATATAGTAGTCTCCCTCGGGCATCATAATGCAACTGCGGATGAAATAAGAAAAGCAGTAGATGCAGGAGCCAAAACGGTTACCCATCTTGGCAACGGGCTGGCCAATATGATTAACCGTTTCAAAAATCCGCTTTGGATGCAGCTTGCCGAAGACCGGTTAATGAGTAGTATTATTGTTGATGGTTTTCATCTTTTACCCGAAATAGTAAAAGTTTTTTACAGAGCAAAAGGGAAAGAGAGGATCATTTTAACATCTGATATAACTATGCTTGCCGGACTGTCTCCCGGAAAATATAAATGGGACGGGAAAGATGTTGTATTGACTCCCGAAGGAATAATTATGTTTCCCGAAGAAAATGTTTTTGCCGGGGCTTCTTTACCGCTGGTCATTGGTGTTGGTAATATGATTAAGTTTAGCGGATGCACGTTGGAAGAAGCAATTAATATGGCTACGAAAAATCCGGCACAACTCTATGGTATTGATGACAGAGGCACTGTCGCACCCGGAAAACGGGCCGATTTGATCCTTTTCAGATTTAAGGGGGGAAAATTGGATATTTCGGAGATTATGGCCGGGGGAAAAGTTTATACGGTCACAACGGACTAATTTATATAACTTAAAATAACATTACTATGTATTCCAGGTCAGTTTTTTTATTTGTTGTCATAGGCCTGATATCTTTATTGACCACGGCCCAGAACCCGGATTATTCGGTATTCCAGATCACGGACAGCAAAACCCGTAAATGGATCCTTTACCAAGACAATGATCAATGGCTGTACAGAACCATTTCTGACGGTGCCTTTGGTTTGCTCAAAATACGGGCGGAACGTATATCCCGGCTGGGAACAAAAGAGGAATGGGTGAATTATCAGAAAGAACTGAGA
>WFSC01000430.1 GCA_015486185.1 Bacteroidales bacterium
AACAACCATTTCTACGAGTTGCACCATGGAAGCGATCACCGCAATAAACATGATGAAGGAAAGAAACTCCAGGTTTACATTGGCAAACTGAGGGCTCAGCCATGATAAAGCACCTGCCTTAAGCAGATAGTTTTGCAGTAAATAATCCACAGGTACAGTAATGGTAAGCACGAAAGTAACAGCAATACCCAGTCCGACGGAAGTTTTAACGGTTTTCGACACGGCCAGAAAAGAACACATGCCCAGGAAATAGGCAAAGACCATGTTATCTATAAAAATAGACTTTACGAAAATATCAAAGATATTAGCCATAGTGAATGTCTTTAATTATTCCTCTATCAGTGAACGGTTTTTGGAACGCTGGATCCAGATAATGATGCCGATGGTAATAAGAGCCATTGGCGGAAGGATCATCAATCCGTTATTTTCATAGCCCATGTGATATAGCCCTGTTTTTTCCAGAACCGGAAATCCCATAAGTGTTCCGGAACCCAGCAACTCCCTGAAAAAAGCAACAATGATCAGAATAAGCCCGTAGCCTGACGCATTACCGATCCCATCCAGAAAAGATGGCCAGGGTTTGTTCGCCATGGCAAAGGCTTCCAGCCGTCCCATAAGAATACAATTTGTGATGATCAGACCCACAAACACCGATAATTGTTTACTGATATCATAGGCAAAGGCCTTTAGAAACTGATCGACCAGGATCACCATGGTAGCGATCACCACCAATTGCACAATGATCCTTATCCTGGGTGGGATACTTTTCCGGAGGGCTGAAATCACCACATTGGAAACAGCCAGTACAGCCATCACGGAAAGCGCCATAACAATGGCCGGTTTCAGTTTTACTGTTATGGCCAGAGCTGAACAGATACCCAATACCTGAACGGTAATAGGATTATTATCACTTAAAGGATCCGTAAGTAATTTCAGGTTTTTACTTGAAAACAAAGGCTCTCTTTCACTATCCATAGCTGTTCCTTCTTTATTTTTGTTGTTTCATTTGTTTCCTGAACCAGGGTACATACCCACTGAGACAGTCCTGTAACATGGCCTGCAGCCCTTTACTGGTAAGAGTACCGCCTGAAATGGCATCTACTTCATTGGGACTGCCCGGTGTGGCACCACCTTTCTTAACCAAAATGGAAATGAATTTTCCATTCTTATCAAATATGGTTTTTTTCTGAAACTGTTTTTGAAAACTACGTGTACTGATCTCTGCACCCAGTCCCGGAGTTTCTTTATCATTATTAAAGGTCGCACCGTAAATGGTTTTATAATCATCATTGAAAGATATGTAACCATAGATCGGTCCCCACAGTCCTTTACCACGCAACGGAACGATGATCTTCTTTTCCCCATTGTCCAGTGTGCTGAAATAAACCGGGAGATTTCTTTTATTGTGGGGTTTACGAATTTCTTCTGCCATATCCACACTGAAAGCATCGATCCCTTTTTTTATATTTCCCTGATCATCAACAACAAGTGTTTTCTTAATATATTTATCATACAGTTTTTCGGCATTCTTTCTTGTACTTTCAATATTTATTGATGCCAGAATGCTTTGTTTTTTTTCCAGTTCCACATTTTTCTCCTGTAAAGGCTGTAAAAGCATGGCAGCGGCTGACAACAGCACAGCTACAATAAAAATCAGAATAACGGAGAACCGGAAAATATATGCATTACTAAAGTCTTTCATAGTCGTAAATTATTGTACACTTACTTTAGCTCTTTTCAATCTGCGTTTGATATGGGCCTCTACCACATAATGGTCGATCAGGGGGGCAAAGACGTTCATCAGCAGGATAGCCAGCATAACCCCTTCGGGATAGGCCGGGTTAAGTACCCGGATCAGAATTGCCAGGAATCCCACCAGAAAACCATAGATCCATTTTCCTCTTTCCGTTTGTGCCGAAGTGACCGGATCGGTAGCCATAAAGACCATGCCAAAAGCAAAACCGCCCATTACCAGATGTTCCCAGGCGGGTACCTGCATATAAGCATTAACAGCAAACAAATTCAGGATCAGTCCCATAACAAGTCCGCCGGCAAAAGCGGAGAGCATTGTCTTCCAACTGGCGACGCCTGTATAGATAAGGATAAATGCTCCCAGGAGAATAGCCAGGGTGGATGTTTCTCCGATAGAACCGGGAATCGTACCCATGAACATGTGCCAGGCCGAAGGGAGTTGGTCAATCTTCCCGGCAGCAGCTTCTGCCAGGGGGGTAGCACCGGAGAATCCGTCCACAGCATGCAAACCGTGTTTCAGTCCGGCCACCCAAACCTGGTCGCCCGACATCCAGGCAGGATAGGAAAAGAAAAGAAAGGCCCGGGCTGTCAAGGCGGGATTCAGAATGTTCATCCCTGTTCCGCCAAAAACTTCCTTCCCGATGATCACAGCAAAGGCCACTGCCAGAGAAAGCATCCACAACGGAATATCCACCGGAACGATCATCGGTATGAGTATGCCTGTAACCAGAAAACCTTCATTCACTTCATGACCCCGCACCTGGGCAAAGAAAAACTCTATCGCCAGTCCTGTAACATAGGAGACAACTATGATCGGCAACATCTTCAAAAAACCAAACCAAAAGGCCGGCCAAAGAGGTACCTGTTGCCCGAGCGCCAGAAAATGCTGGTAACCAATATTCCACATACCGAACAACAGGGCAGGCACAAGGGCCACGACTACCAGGATCATGGTTCTTTTCATATCGATATTGTCACGAATATGCGAACCGGTGGTGGTCACCTTATCCGGAACAAATAAAAATGTTTCAAACGCCTCGAAAGTGGAACGAAATTTTTCAAACTTCCCTCCCTCTTCAAAGTGGGGTTTGATCTTATTTACATATTTTATAAGTGCTTTCATGAAAAGAAATGTTCTTTTTCCCGTTTATGTATGTTAGCCCAACTCCTTGATCAGTGCATTGATCCCGTCACGCAGGATTTTCTGCATCTCTGTTTTTGAGGGATCGACAAATTCACACAAAGCAATATCTTCCTCTACTATTTCGTAAATGCCCAGGTTCTCCATATTATCAATATCATCCGTAATAATAGCCTTTAACAAATGTAAAACCAGGATATCCATAGGCAAAACCCGTTCATAAATACCTGTTAGGACAAAGGCCCGGCGCCCCCCATGCAGATTGGTGTCAAGCCGGTAAGTCTTCCGGGGCCTCAGCCATGAAAAGTAGGATCTGGAAAAACTAAACTTATTGAAACCGGGAAGTGCCCATCCAAAGGGTTCAAAATATTTTCCTTCCGGTATAACGGAAATCAGAGAATCATAAAAACCAATAAATCCTGATGGTTCGATTTTCTTCCCTGTCAGTACATCCCCGCTGATATATCTTAATATTCCTTCTTTCACATTATTTTTAACCATAGGTTCAACAGAGGCCCCCATCATAGTCTGATAATAACCTGTTTTTTTCACCTCACTTCCGGCCAGAACAACCGTACGCCGTGCATCAAATCTCCCTTCCTCAAATAACCGTCCTATGGTCAGAACATCCTGTGGATTAACCACCCAAACGATCTCTCCTTTATTCACCGGGTCAATATGATGGATCTGCACACCGACATTCCCGGCAGGATGAGACCCTGTAAAAGAATGTATCTCAACATTTTCCAATGCTTCAACAAAAGAAATATCCGATCTTTCGGGGTGGATACCCAGATGCACTTTTCCTTCCGTTAATTTTGTCAATACATCTAAACCAATCTGAAAAGTCTTTTGCTGTCCCTTGAGGATAAAGGCATAATCCGGAGCCATCGGAGCCGTATCAAATAAAGATATAAAAATGGCTTTGGGTGTATCGGAAGGATTGGCAACAAAATCGAAAGGCCGTTGCCTGATAAAGGGCCAGACGCCACTATTCAGGAGTTTCTCAATAATTTCTTCGCGCCCCATTTTCAGGGGATCCCCTTTACCAAAATCAATATAATCCTGTTTCCCGTCCGCTTCAACCTGCACTTCCAGAATTTTTCTCCGCTCTCCCCTCAAAACAACTTTTACTCTGCCACTTACAGGAGAAGTAAAAAGGATCTCAGGGCGATATTTATCAAAAAAGAGTGGAGAGCCGGCTTTTACCGGATCATCCTGTCTCACACTCAATTTGGGAGTCAGTCCTTGAAAATCTATAGGTTTTACAGCATAAACTTCTGAAGGGGGAACGGATAACAGATTTTTTTCTGCAACACCCTGAATTCTTATATCCAATCCCTTCCTTAATTTTATCACCCTGTCCATTGAGGTGCTTTTTATGTTATTTTGGAAACAAAAATAATTTTTTTTTCCTTTTCACAAGGATAAGTACCTTTTTTTTATTTGAAAAATATGTTCATTAACACATATATTGATAATTTGCAGGTATGATCAACCGGAATGAGTATTTTGCAAAATATTTTTTACTTATGCGGGTTTTTAATGAATGAATGAGTGAATGAGTGAATGAGTGAATGAATGAATGTTGTCATTAATATATGACGTGGTGCATTAATGCATTAAAAGAACTGACTAAACGGGTTACTGTATGTATAAAATAAATAAAATCATTTTTACCGTAATCATACTGGCAGGTATGACATTTCCTCTTTTTGCCGGAGGAGCAAGCGGAGATATTATGAACAACCGGATCTGGTCAAAAGATATCAGGACCGTCGAAATTTACCAGGATGGCTGGCGGATGTCTTATCCATACCTGCGTCTGGAGAGTAACAATAAACTTTGTCTCGATTTTGACGATCTTTCTGAAGAAACCAATACTTATTATTATACTTTTATCCATTGCGATGCCAACTGGCATCCATCCGACCTGATACCTGAGGATTATCTTGAAGGTTATACCGAAAATCAGATCTCAGATTATGAAAGTTCCATCAACACTACAGTACCCTATACGCATTATCATGTGTCATTCCCCAACGAAGATGTCCGGTTTTCCAAAACAGGAAATTATGTGATACTGGTTTACAAGGAGATGAACCGTGAAAAACCGGTTCTCTCTGTCCGTTTTATGGTTTATTCGGCTAAGCTGGCTATTGACGGGAAAGTCGTTCCACCTTCGGGCGGGGACCGGGAAGAAGACCAGGAACTTGATTTTATTGTCGGATACCAGGGGTATCCGGTACAGTCACCACGAGATGAGTTTTATGTAGTTGTTCGACAGAACAACCGGTGGGATAATGCCCGTTTCGGGGTTTCCCTTTCGCGGGAAGATAATATGAAACTGGTATATGACTATTCTTCCGGCCTTATTTTCCATGGAAACAACGAATTCCGGGATTTTGACATCAAAAGTATCCGCTACCAGAGCCCGCATATCAAAAAAATCGAATATGTCGCCTCTTATTATAATATCCTTCTGAAACCGGATGCCCTGCGAACCTTCGATCCGTATTTTTCAAAAAAGGATCTGAACGGCAAATACTATATTGAAAATTCCCTGGGCAGAAATCCGGATACCGATGCGGATTATCTGAATGTTTTCTTTACCCTTCCGGTTAATTTCCCTTTTGATGAAGAGGTGTATATTTTCGGGGCCTTGTCAGGTTGGAATTTTACAAAAGCAAACCGTATGACCTATAACCTGAAAAAGCATCAATACGAAGCGGAAATGTTATTGAAGCAGGGCTACTACAATTATGCCTATGCTCTAAAAGCAACCGGTCAGACCCGGGGTGACCTTACCCGCATTGAAGGAAGTCACTTTGAAACGGAGAATGATTACACGGTACTGGTTTATCACCGCTCTCCGGATGAGAGGTATGACAAACTGGTGGGGCTGAAGATCATCAACAACGGGGTGGATAGGTAAGGAAAAAGAATAAAGGCAGAAGGCAAAAGGAACGATGATCGGTGATTGTTGAACGATGATCGGAAGAATAAGAGAGAAACGATGATCGGTGATCGACGAACGGAAGAATAAGATAAATGTAGAGACAATCGGCCGATTGTCTCGAAACAGAGGGTCGATTGTCTGCCGAATGGTTTATGATGAATGAGTAAATGATAAAATGGAATATTGGAGTTTAAGCACCGAAGGTGCGAAAGCAACAGCATAAGGACGAAGCCCTATGTTAGAGTATAACACTATGACAAAGCCCTGAAAGGGCGTAAGCAGAATTAAACGATGAAGGGACAGAGAGACAAAGCGAATGGGCGATGGGTCTTTATCTCTTCCTAATAACTATCGGAATCGGTAACAGCTTGCGAAGCAAGGAAAAGTTAAAACAAGCTTCCCGGCTGACAGTGTTATTACAGTTCAAATTTAATCCCCTGGGCCAATGGCAGGGCGGTACCATAGTTGATGGTATTGGTTTGGCGCCTCATGTAGGCTTTCCAGGCATCAGAGCCGGATTCCCTGCCTCCGCCTGTGTCTTTTTCCCCGCCAAAGGCTCCGCCGATCTCTGCACCGGAGGTTCCTATATTCACGTTGGCAATTCCACAATCTGATCCCCGGGCAGAAAGGAACTCTTCCGCTTCACGCAGGTCCAGCGTAAAGATAGCGGAAGACAATCCCTGTGGCACATCATTATGCAGGGCAATGGCTTCATCCAGTGTTTTATATTTGATCAGGTACAAAATAGGTGCAAATGTTTCTTCCTGCACAATTTTATAGTGGTTTTCCACTTCAGCCAGTACCGGGGTCACATACAAACCGGAAGAATACTGTTCTCCTCTCAGTATCTCTCCGCCAAAGATGATCTTTCCCCCTTCTTTTTTTATTTCCTCCAGTGCATTGGAATAGAGTTCAATGGCAAAACGGTCGATCAGAGGCCCCACCAGTGTTTTGTCATCAAGCGGATTGCCGATCCGGTGAGCTATCTGTTGATAGGCATTAAGCAATTTTTTCCTGACCTCGTCATATACCTCCTCCTGAATGATCAGGCGGCGTGTAGTGGTACAACGCTGGCCGGCAGTACCTACAGCCCCAAAGACAATAGCCGGTATGGCCAGGTCGATATCAGCATGGTTGGAAATAATGATGGCATTATTACCGCCCAGTTCAGCGATCACACGCCCCAGGCGTTTGGCGACCCGTTCACTCACGTGTTTTCCCACGGCTGTAGAACCTGTAACGGAAATTAAAGGTACCCGTTTATCGCCAAGGAAATTATCCCCCATAACAGAAGATTTTGCGATCACCAGATTAAAAACACCTTCCGGTACATTATTTTTCTTTAAGACAGAAGAAATAATCTTTTGGGTAGCAATAGCTGTCAAAGGGGTCTTGGAACTGGGTTTCCACAGGATCACATCTCCGGCCACTGCAGCGATCATGGCATTCCATGCCCAAACGGCCACCGGAAAATTAAAGGAGGTGATCAGTCCGACAATGCCGAGGGGATGATACTGGTCATACATCCGGTGTTTGGGCCGCTCCGACTGCATGGTAAATCCATATAGCTGTCGTGACTGACCCACAGCAAAATCACAAATATCGATCATCTCCTGCACCTCTCCCATACCTTCCTGATAAATCTTTCCCATTTCGAGCGTTACAAGTTTCCCGAGATCTTCTTTATACTCGCGCAAAGCCAGGCCAATCCGGCGAACTATTTCACCTCTTTTTGGCGCCGGCACCAGGCGCCATTCCCTGAATGCTTTCTGTGCCTGTTTCACCACTTCCTCATAATCTTCGAGGGTGGCATTTTTTACTTTTGCTATCACACTGCCATCAACCGGCGTCACCGATTCTGTTACAGGGCCCTGCGTATCATACCATTGTGTACCGGTAGTTACACCCTGATTCAGGTCACTGATACCCAGTCGCTTGAGCATTTCTCCAATACCATACTCTTTCGAATTCATAATCTGATTGGTTTTATGGTTAATAATCACTGTTCAAATTTAGCGGTTAATTAAGTAAATGCGTAGGTTGTGTAACATGATTTTTAGCATTTTTTATGAATATTTATGCGTTATTTTTGTACTCACATTTTGTATAACCATAAAACCGTAAATTATGCCGAAAGGAATTTACCATGTACCTGTAGCTAAAAACGAGCCTATTTTAAGTTATGCACCGGACACTCCGGAGAGGGAAGCTATGGAAGAAGCCATCCGGTCTGTTTATGACCAGGTGGTTGACATACCGATGATCATAGGAGGGAAAGAAGTCAGAACGGACAAAAAAGTAAGGGTTTTCCCACCCCATAAGATAGACCATACCCTGGGATATTATTACCAGGGAGGAGAAGAGGAAGTCAGGAAAGCCATTCAGGCAGCGTTGGCAGCTAAAGAGACCTGGGCCGGCATGAGCTGGGAACACAGGGCGGCCATTTTCCTGAAGATCGCTGATCTGATAACCGGGCCTTACCGTTACAAGCTAAATGCTGCCACCATGATCGGCCAATCAAAAAATGTTTTTCAGGCCGAAATTGATGCTGCTTGTGAACTGGCTGATTTTTTCCGTTTTAATGTCCAGTATATGACCGAGATATACAGTCAGCAACCTTCATCAGCCCCCCTGATCTGGAACCGCATGGAGTACAGACCACTGGAAGGATTTATCTTTGCCCTGACTCCTTTTAATTTCACCTCTATTGCCGGCAATCTGCCAACAGCTCCGGCCCTGATGGGTAATGTAGTGGTCTGGAAACCTTCCAAAACAGCCGTTTATCCTGCTCACGTGCTCATGGATATTTTCCGCGAAGCCGGATTACCAGATGGTGTTATTAACCTGGTATTTGCTTCAGGCCCGACGGCTGCCCGTGTAGTATTGACCCATCCTGATTTTACCGGTTTCCATTTTACCGGCTCCACGGCTGTTTTCCAGAGTATCTGGAAAATGATCGGCGAAAATATCAAGACCTATAAAACCTATCCCCGTATCGTAGGGGAAACCGGTGGAAAGGATTATATCCTGGCTCATCCTTCTGCCAATAAAAAAGCACTGATAACGGCCATTGTCCGTGGTGCTTTCGAATACCAGGGCCAGAAATGCTCAGCAGCTTCCCGGGCTTACATCCCGCAAAGTTTATGGAAAGCCATGAAAAAAGAATTGGTGAGTACGGTAAAAGGACTAAAAATGGGTCCACCGGAAGATTTCACCAATTTTATCAATGCCGTCATAGATGAAGCCTCTTTTGACAAAATCACTACCTACATCGAAAAAGCAAAGAAAAGTAAAGATGCCCGTATTGTAGTGGGAGGAGGTTCGGATAAAAGTACAGGCTACTACATTGAACCAACCATTATACAGGCCCTGGACCCACATTTTGTCACCATGGAGGAAGAATTATTCGGCCCCGTATTGACAGTATATATTTATGAAGACGATAAGTTCGAGGAAACCATGGACCTGCTTGATAACACTTCTATTTACGGTTTAACGGGAGCTGTGTTTGCCCAGGATCGTTTTGCTATTGAAAAAGCAACGGAAAGACTCGTTAATACGGCTGGTAATTTTTATATCAATGATAAGCCTACGGGTGCCGTCGTCGGCCAACAGCCTTTTGGCGGATCACGCGGATCAGGAACCAATGATAAAGCAGGTTCAATATTGAATCTGATCCGTTGGGTATCACCCCGTTCTATCAAAGAGACCTTTGTCCCACCCGAAGATTACCGTTATCCTTTCATGGAATAAATGATAAATATATATTTTCAATCACTGGTGTTAGAGATAGATATTACAACATTTTATTAAGACGTAACCAAATCGGTTGCGTCTTTTTTATCTCATGAGGATTATTGGAGCCAATAATTTTCATTAATTTTGTAACAGAAAAACAGGGTTATGGGTTCTCTTTTATTTAAAAAGATCTTTCATTTCTTCAGAAATAAGTATGTTCTTACTCTGTTGATCTTTATCATATGGTTATTTCTGTTTGACAGTAACAATGTTCTTGATCAGATGAAACAACAAAAAGAGCTGAACCAACTGAAAAGTGACAAGGAGTATTATCAGAAAAGGATAAAGGAAGATTCTCAAAAACTCAAAGAGCTGGAAACAGACAGCAAAAGTCTGGAGAAATTTGCCCGTGAGCAATATCTCATGAAAAAAGAAAATGAGGATCTTTTTATTGTTATCGATAAAAATAAAAAGAAATAAACCTGTTTGGATTTTTCAATTGTATGATCCTGTTTCTCCCTGTTTTTTTTCCGTATTCCTGTATAACTGCAACAACGCCTTTGGCGTATCCGGTAACGGGACAACGCCTGCCTTAAACAGTAATTTTGCAGCCGCTGCCGCCACCGGTTGTTTAATAAACAGGCTTTTATGTGACTCATTCAGATATTTTATCACACGAAACATATCAAACCAATGATAAAAACGTTTCATAAAAGTTCTTTCAGAAGCAACATTGCCCAGTACCTCGTTTATTTTACGTACAAAAAGTTTTTCGCCAAGAAATTCCCTTATTGAAAAAGGAAGTCGCAGAAAAAACGTTTCGGGAGGTATTTTTTTACGATAGATGTCTATTATTTGCGAAAAAAAGTCAGACAGGTCGGCAAAGGCTTCCGGAGCATAGGTGAAAAAATCGGTTTTTTCACCGGTAAGGAACTTCCTTATTTCAGGCCCCGTACCGAAAGGCACCTTTGTTCCGGGACGCGGAGAAGGGATTACCCTGGTAGCAGTAAGATCAGCATAATGCCCATATTTAATGATTTTTTGAAGGAAGTAAAAATCCTCTCCTCCCTGCCGGGTATTCATGCCTCCCTGCCGGGCATAAGCTTCCGCCCTGACTGCAAAGGCAGATCCCACCGTATGATAAGCAAAAGGATAATTGATCCGTCTCAGAGCAAACAGAAAATAGCGTAAGTGCAGCTCATAGAGGGTAATCCCTTTATATACCATCTCAGGAAATTGAGTACCGTGCAAGGGATGTTCAAAATAGATCGACACTCCCTCTGTTTCCGGTTTTTCAGAAAAATATTTTTCAATGGTTAGCAGATAATCCGAATCCACGAGGGTATCTGCATCCAGGGAAGTTATGATCCCATCTGGTCTGCGGCACCGGATAAATCTTCTGACCGCCTCATCCATGCCTATCTTTCGTGCCAGTCCGACTCCGGATATTTTCGCAGGCAGATCCTCTGCCAGCAAAGGGAAAAAAGATAATCGATCCGTTTTTATATTTTCAGCCCATTGCAAGACCTCCTGATAGGTTTTTCTGTTTCTGTTTGCCGCATCATCCGGATCTTTTTCCGAGGTATTGATCACGATGATCACCTCTACGGGATATTTCCGGGGATAACAGGCTGTCAGGGAATTCAGGGTATCCAGGATACCTGCTTCATCATGACAGGGAATGACAACAACGTTAAAAAGATCCGTTAAAGGAGGCTTTTCGATCCTGACGGGAAAAGAGACCCGGCGTAAAAGATAGGTCTCCAGGCTTTTCATGTTAATTGGCCTTCAGCACCGAATCCCTGACGGCTTTGTATTTAAGGTTCAGACCATCCACCACATCACGGGTAATATCCAGATTCTTGTCTCCGTAAAGCAGGTTCCCTCCCAGTGTTGTACTCAAAACATACTGGTAATGATGAAGTTTTGAATATTCATTAAGATAATCAACAACACTGAACAGCACCTTTCGATAGCTTACCTGTTGTTCTTCCATAAGTTTTGAGGAAAGATCATTTTTCATTTTCATGATCTCCTGTTGTTCCTGGGAGAGCTGTTGTTCTATTTTTTGTGCCTCTGAACGTGTCACAAGACCTCTTTTCAGATTATTCTGATATTCCGTAACCTTATTCTGCCATTTTTGTCCTCTCGTATTCAGTTTATCTTCCGATGCTTTTTGCTTATCGGAAAGCTTATTCTGAAAGTCGGTAAACATATCATAATTGGCAAGCAGTGTATCAATATTAACATAAACAATTTTTGGAGTGACTACCTGCGAGGTATCAATACCTGCAGATTTTTTCATATTTTTCCCTGTACTTCCCGGGTGTGAGAAAAAAAGTACATACAATGCCGCCACGGCAACAATCAGGATAACATTAATGATCAGTGATGTTTTCTTCATGCTAAATAAGTTTATGTTTATTTCCAGGCAAAGATATATGATTTCTGTTTAAACACACATCTGACCGGAGAATTTAAAACTCAGGACAGGGAATAGCATGAATTTTTCTTTTCCTGAACTGGGTTGTACGGAATTCATACATAAATGATATCTCATGGGATCCTCCGGTGGTGGCAACCAGGCGGGAGATAGTAAAGTCATAGCTGTACCCAATATGCAATTGTTTGGTTTTATAGCCTACCATGATAACCATGGCATCCCGGTCAAAGTATCCTTTAATATTCTTAAACAAAGGAAAACCACGGTACCAGAATCCAAACATCAGAGGACTTTTATACCAGTAGAGACCCAGATCCAGTTGTTTAAAGCTTCCCTGTGCCTTAAACAGGAAAGCCAGGGAAAGGCTTTCTTCGATTGGTTTGAGTAGCCTGCCTTTACGAATCACCTGGGCCCCACCATAAACAGAAACCTTTATCGGCAAGTGGCTTGGATCACCATAAAGCGATTGTTTGGGCCTCAGCAAATGATCTACGGTTGTCCCAAGCCAGTATTTATCCGTATAGGCCAGCACGGATGTTTCAGCATCAATATCCCCTACATTATCAAAAGGAGGCTGTTCGGTCGGTGGTGTATTGCCTCCGGGTGAAAGCTGATCATTAAAAACAAGTCTGTAAAAATCCAGGGCTAACTGCGTATATTTTACCTGAATACCCGGTCTGACATAGATATCCTCTGTAACCTGAATATTATAGGAATATAATAATCCCAGGTTTAGATTGCTTAAATGACCCGAGCCGGCAACATCATACATAGCCAGGAAACCCAACCCGGAATTAAAGTTCTGAAAGTATTTATCATAAGAAAAACTATAGGTTGTAAAAACCCCCGGGATGGCAGGCCATTGATTCCTGTAGTTCATTACGATCCGGTTTTCCTCAGTGGCCCCTGTAAAAGCAGACCCCAAATAAAGCGGATTGGCATAAAACTGTGAAAACTGGGGATCCTGGGCAAAGGAAGGCATTGCATAAACCAAGCTTATAGTAAATATGACCAAGATTCTTTTCACCAAAATGCTTGTTATCAAGTTGTTACTAAATACAACAATCCCGTCCGATCACACCTCTCCTTACCTAAGGTAATAATAAATATATTAATAAATTACGTTATAACTATAGTATAAGTTTCAAACATCATAATTTAAATTAACTCAAATGTAAAAAATTAGTTGATATTCAGGTGAAAATTATTGATAAAAGAGAATATTTTATCCATAAAAGTAAAAACCGGAAATATAATAATACAGGACTTGCAAACATAGATTCTTACTGTAATATTCAGTACTACAGATGTATATATATTAATTTCCGTTCTGTCCCGGATGTTCTTTCAGAACAATGTAAAATGCTTATTTCTTGACTGTTAATTCTTTCTTCTTACCAGGGTGACGTTACCAAAGCGGACAAATGGTTTTCCGTTTGCAAATGTTCCTTTGGCTTTCCATATATATACGCCGGGTTTAGCCAGTTCATCCCGGATATAACCGTCCCACCCCCTGTGAAGGTCATTGCTCTCAAATATCAACGCTCCAAAACGGTTGAATATTTGCAAATGATATTCTGATACTCCGTTCCACACGGGATGAAATACCTCATTGGCCCCCGGAACATTTGTAAAATATCCGTCAGAAGGTCCGTTGGGATTAGGAATAAAAGCGTTGGGAAAACGGATATAATATAAACTGTTCCCAAAAGCATCTTTCATTACCATTGAATCAACACAACCCTGAGCAGACCAGGCTTTCAATACAATTGTAAAAGGTCCGTCCGTAGTATAACGGTGTGACGGTTCCGGCACCGTCGAATGGGTATTATCTCCGAAACTCCACAAATATTTACTCGCATTCTCAGAATAATTGTAGAATATAATCTCATTCTCCGGAACAACTGCATCTTTAGGATATATTTCAAATTTTGCCACCGGTGGTTGAAACACCTTTACCGTATCTTTCCATTCAGCCTGCCTGCCATTTTTGTTTTTGCCTGTTAGCATAATAATATAGATACCGGGCTCCTTAAATGTATATCCGGCATTCCCCGTTTTGATCAAATGATTTTTATTATTAATGATCCATGAAAAATTATCACAGTTTCTCGATTGGTTGATAAGCTTCACATGCAATGGCGGACATCCCTGTTTGGGCGACAGGGTAAACCGTACCACCGGTTCTCCGCCTGTTACGGTTTTCCCCTCAGACATTCCGGTATTTTCCGGCTTTAATTTTTCAGAAGCCGGGGCTTTTCTCTGAGAAACAACAGTTTTTTTCTGTTCATTTTTCGCAATAGAATCCGTATTATTTAATGATCTTTTAACTTTCACGTTCTTTTCCTCCGAATATTGCCCACGGGATTTTTCAGGAATATTCACTTTACCTGCCGTATTTGTCTGTAAAATTTTGTTATTCCCTTCCACCGGTTTTTCTCTTTTCGATAACTTCCTTTCACGGAAAATTGGTTTTATTACATTATTTTCCCGTTTCGTTTCATGTTGCAATGAACCTGGTTTTACAGCAATGGTTTTTTCAGGGACAGATAAAACTTTCTTTTCCGTTTGACTGGATTTTTTCCCTATAAAAATACCCGTAGCCACAATAAGAATCATAGCCAAATAATATACATTAAATTGAGAAGGAGAAAAATGCAGGAACTCCTTCCATCGCATTTTTTTCAGAATACGGTTCCAAAGATTCCGCGACGGGGCGATCCGGTAATCTTCAAACTCCTTACGGAATATTTTTTCTATGTTATCGGTCTTCTTCATCCTGATCCTTTTCCGGTATTGCGATCCTGCTCATATTTTCCAGTTTTTTCCGGAGCATTTTTCTGGCTCTCGAGTACTGTGATTTACTTGTATTCACATCTATGTTGAGCATTTCGGCAATTTCCTTATGTTTATATCCTTCGATCGCATACAAATTAAATATCACTCTATATCCCGTAGGCAGGTTATGAATTACCTGTAACAATTCATCTCTGGTATAATCACTTTTTTGCGTATCAACCGTATAAGGAGCTTCATACATGGTTTCTATTTCCCGATGATACCTGTATTTCAGGTTTCTGTGATAATATGTTATGGCTGTATTTATCATAATTTTTCTCATCCAGTTAAAAAGAGATCCCGAACCCGAATATTCGTGTAGATGAAAGAAAACCTTAATAAATCCTTCCTGCAAAATATCCTCTGCTTCCGCCAGGTTAGTTGCATATCTGTTGCAAACGCCCAATAACCTATCCGCATAACGTTCATACAGCTCCCGTTGTGCATGTCTGTCCCTTTTAATACTCCGCCTTATGATATCTTCATCAGACTGCATTTGATCAACTTACTTATACGACATGATAAAAAACAAAATGGTTGCACAAAAGCTTAGTATTTGATCACCTTTTTTCAACACTGCTTCAAAATATAATATTGGATGACAAAGGTCATAAAAATACAAAATCTGAATAACGTTAATTTGTAATGGGAAATATATAAAATTTACGTTGAAATACTAAATTGGGAATCATGTTTAATAAATTCGTTGCATCTCTTCTTCCTCTTTTTCCAAAAAAGTTTATTTGGATATTTTCAAAAAGATATATTGCAGGTGAGACGCTTGATGATGCATTACGGGTATCCAAAGAATTGAATCAGGAAGGCGTAAAGGTAACATTGGATGTCCTGGGTGAATTTATCAGCAGTCTGGATGAAGCGGAAAAGAACAAACAGGAGTACCTGCATGTCATGAAACGGATGACAGAAGAAAAGATCGACGGTAATTTTTCTGTAAAACCTTCTTCCTTTGGTTTGCTCATCGACGAAGAAACATGTTACCGTCATATCCGGGAACTGGTAGCCAGAGCAGCTTCGTACGACAATTTTGTCCGGATAGATATGGAAGACTCTTCCTGCGTTGACAGGGAAATCAAGTTATATAAGCGGCTTCATGCTGAATTTCCACAACATGTGGGACTGGTTTTTCAAGCATACATGAGAAGGACTTTTACAGATATTGAAGAACTTACACCATTACACAGTGAAAACAAACCGCTCAATTTCCGCCTGTGTAAAGGGATTTATGTCGAACCGGCTACTATTGCCTACAAGGATCATGATGAAATCAACCGGTACTATCTAAAAGACCTGGAATATATATTGCAGCATGGTTTTTATGTCGGAATAGCAACGCATGATCCTTTTCTGATAGAACAAGCCTATCAGTTGCTGGAGAAATATCATGTTCCTCCAACCCGGTATGAGTTCCAGATGCTTTATGGTGTCACTCCCGAACGAAGAAAATCGGTAGTGGAAAAAGGTCATGCCATGCGGGTGTATGTTCCTTTCGGAAAGGACTGGTTCGGGTATTCCACCCGGCGCCTGAAAGAGAATCCGAAAATGACAAGTTATATCATCAAGGCCCTTTTTAACAAAAAATAATCTTTTTACATCTCTCCCAAAACTTTCTTCGAAAGTTTTAACCTTTCCTCAAGGAGAGGTACAAACGGGACCCCGGGGCAGAGCCCCGAGGAATTCTTTTTAAATATATTTGTTATATTTATACAAACTTTTCAGATAAAACAAAAGACTATGAATAAAAGAACATTTTTTAAATCGGCAGCTATGGCCGGAGCAGGCCTGTTCACTATTCGTTCGCTGGCTTATGGAGAAAACGGTTCTTCCATTATATCTCCTTTGATGCCTGGCCCGTTGACCAACAGCAAAGGAGAATATATCCTGCCTCCCCTGGATTACCCCTATAATGCCCTGGAACCGCACATAGATGAACAAACCATGAGGCTTCATCACGACAAGCATCATGCAGGTTATGTAAAAGGACTAAATAAGGCAACACAGGCTGTAAAGACAGCAATAGAGCAAAATGATTATGCACTGATCAAATACTGGGAAAGGGAACTGGCTTTCCATGGATCGGGTCATGTGTTACATTCTGTTTACTGGAAAAATATGACCCCTAAAACCACCCGGCCTTCAGATACTCTCAAAAAATACATCAACCGGGACTTTGGTTCACTAAACAATTTCATATCTTACTTTTCTGCCGCTTCAAAAAAGGTGGAAGGATCGGGATGGGGCATCCTGGCTTATCAAACCGGCACAGATAAGCTTGTGGTATTGCAGGCTGAGAAACACCAGAATCTTTCACAATGGATATCTGTTCCCATTCTGGTATGTGATGTGTGGGAACATGCCTACTACCTTAAATATCAAAACAAAAGAGCCGATTATATACGGAATTTTATGGATGTAGTAAACTGGGATGATGTGGGGAATCGTCTTGATCACCTTTTGTCCCTCAAGTAATGGACTTTTGAAAATCACAAATAAAAAAACCCGGAAACTTTCCGGGTTTTTTTATTTGTCCATGTTGTCTCAGAACCTGTCAGCTACAATATCCCAGTTTAAAAGATTCCAGAACGAGGAAATATAATCGGGACGACGGTTCTGGTAATCCAAATAGTAAGCATGCTCCCACACATCACAGGTAAGGATGGGGGTCAGACCTTTACGCATCGGGTTACCGGCATTGCTTTCCTGCACGATCTGAAGTTTTCCTTCAGCATCTTTCACCAACCAGGCCCACCCTGATCCAAACAGGGTAGCTGCCTTTTGATTAAATGCTTCCTTAAACGCATCAAAGGAACCAAAATCCCGCGTTATAGCTTCTGCAAGTGCTCCGGAAGGTTCTTTGGCTCCATCCGGTCCGAAAGCCAGAAAATAAAATGAATGGTTCCAGGCCTGGGCACCATTATTATACAATCCACCATCAGCTTCCCTGATGATGGTTTCCAGATCAGTACCTTCAAAACGGGTCCCCTGACTCAGTTTATTTGCATTGTTTACATACGCCTGATGATGTTTTCCATAATGGAATTCCAGCGTTTTCCGTGAAATATAAGGCTCCAGGGCATCCA
The DNA here is from genome assembly GCA_015486185.1 of Bacteroidales bacterium. Lineage (GTDB taxonomy): Bacteria > Bacteroidota > Bacteroidia > Bacteroidales > VadinHA17 > DRPN01. Next base: position 17,970 of record WFSC01000430.1, read on the forward strand.
TTGCATACGGTAATTCAGGTAATTCAAAAGCCATGATTATAAGATTTAATAAGGTTAAACAATTAAAAAATATTTATAAAATTAGTATCAATTCACGTAAAAACAAAAGAGGACATGAAGAAAATAAAGGCCGGATGAAATATCACCCGACCTTACCTTAACCTAAAAAACCCAACCTAAAAAACTTTGCACTTCTTTTGCTTTTTAT
>WFSC01000431.1 GCA_015486185.1 Bacteroidales bacterium
GCAGATAATTGCGCATTATTCACAAACAGGGAAAAAAGATACAGGGTCAGTCCTGTCTGCAGAACGGACAGCACAATGCCTGTCAGTGTATGTTTTTTCTTATAGTGACCGACTTCATGGGCCAATACAGCCACGATCTCTTCTGTTTCCAGATCGTTAATGAGTGTATCATACAGAACGATCCTTTTCTTCTTTCCCAGTCCGCTAAAATAGGCATTGGCTTTTGTAGATCGCCTGGAACCGTCTATTACATAAACATTATCCAACACAAAGCCTGCTTTTTGACACAAATCAGAAATGGCTTTTTTCAATGTCCCCTCTTCCAGGGGCGTTTGCTTGTTAAACAAAGGAACGATCAATGAGGAATAAAACATGGTGAGAAAGATCATGATAAGGGTAACCAGAGCCCAGGCCCACACCCAGAAAGACTTTCCCGTTAGCTGATAAAACCAGATCACCAGAGCCAGCAGACCACCGCCAATGATGCCGGCCAACAGCCATCCCTTGATCTTATCCAGGAAAAATGTCTTAGGCGTCGTTTTATTGAATCCGAATCTTTCTTCTATCACAAAAGTATCATAAAGTGAAAACGGGGTCATGATCAAATCAAAAGCCAGTCCAAGCAAACCGAAAAAGATCAGGGCCACAATGATCTCATTGCTGCCAAAATGGCGGGCTATATGGTCAACCCAGGCAAATCCTCCGAAAAAGAGCATCAACAGGATCAGCAGGAAAGAAAAGGAAGAACTGACGATACCCAGTGTAAGGTTGGCTTTATAATATTGCTGGGATTGCCGGTATTTTTCCGCATCGTAGATCCCCTTGAGTTCATCGGGTAACTCCGGATTCCAGGATTTGGTATTCAGATACTCAAGAAAACGTTCCAGCAGAAAATCCGAAACAAGGATAATCAGGATAACATAAAAAAATGTATTGTACATGGCAAAAGCTCCTTAATGAAGCGGCAAAAATAACAACTCTCCGGCAATATACTGCTATTCGGAGGAAGTCTTAAGATTCATTTTTTTATATTCCGACTGTCGTTCCTTTATAATTTCGAGGTAATTCCTTGTTATGGGGTCATCTTCCAGTTCGAGTGATTTTTTCAGCCACGATTCTGCCAGATCCAACTTATCATTGATCTCGCTTACCAGGGCCATATTAAAAGCTGCCTTCGAAGCTTTTTTCCTGTTTTTCGAAAGGGCTATCTCATGCCATATCATGGCAGCATCCATCCATTTGTTTTGTTTGGCCAGTGTTTCTGCTTCTTTCATTCTTTGGTCCACATTATTTACAAAGTATATACGTTGTACATTATCCCAGACAGGGAAAATGTGATACGCCTCATTCTGTCCTGCCTGATAAGCCAGATCACTGATGGCTTCCCTTACATTAGGCAGATTGGCAATCGCTTCCCGGTACGAAGTTCCTGCACCGTTAAGATTCAGCATACTTGTATGTTCCAACGAATCGGCAAAATGACGGGCGTTTTTTCTATAGACATACCAGTTGGCTTTCAGGTACAGATCCACATTTACTACCGTGAGCCATTCACCAATGGTTTCTTCTTCGTCATTTACCGGCACAAATTCATGTTTTCTGTAGATGGAATCATTAAAAATTATTCTTGCCAGATCAATTCCCACGGTTGCCTGATTTTTTGTCATTATCTTTTCCCTGGCATGGAACTTCATGCTGTCGGCCTTCAGCAAAAAATGCAATGAATCCAGAAATACAGAATCGAAGAACACTTTTTTTACCCAGGGGGAACTGGAAGCTACATCTGCAAATCCGTACAGGGTCTTCCATTTCAACTCGTAATACATCTTCAGAGGTATCTTGAGATTGTTAAATTTCAGGGTATCCTGCAGGGAAGTATCCTGTAATTCCCGGTTGATAAGCACCAGGTCCTCAGGTGTATTAAAAATGATCTTTTCAGGCGGATGAAGTACTTGTATAGTGATCTTCTGCGAGGTATAACAACCTGCCAGCATACTTAAGAGTATCCCAGCTATTCCAATCATAGAAACAAAACGCCTCATCCGTATATATAAGAATTACAATCTGGTCATTTCAGGTGAAACCGGTCTTCTCAGCAGTTTTTATCATGTATTCATTCCGCCGCACACATGGATCACCTGGCCACTGACATAAGAAGAAAGGTCAGATGCCAGGAAAAGGGCTGTGTTAGCAACATCTTCAGGGAGACCGGCCCTGCGCAGGGGTATTTGCTGTGTCCAGGCTTTCCGGACATCTTCGGGTAGTTTCCGGGTCATTTCCGTATCAATAAAACCCGGAGCGATAGCGTTACAACGAATACCTCTTGATCCTACTTCCTTTGCCACTGATTTGGTAAAGCCGATGATCCCGGCCTTGGAAGCAGAATAATTGGCCTGACCCGCATTACCGCTTACTCCTACTACCGAACTCATGCTGATAATGGAACCACTGCGTTGTTTCAACATAATAGGCTGAACAGCCTTGGTAAAATTAAAAACGGATTTCAGATTTACCTTGATCACCAGATCCCACTGTTCTTCGGTCATTCTCATCAGCAGTGTATCACGGGTGATCCCTGCATTATTCACAAGTATATCTATTTTACCAAAATCTTCAATAATGGTTTTGATCACATGATCTGTCTGCTCATAATCGCTGGCATCAGAAGCATATGCTTTTCCTCTTACCCCGTAAGATTCAATTTTTTTTACCGTTTCATTGGCATTATCATCCACAGCCAGGTCAGTAATGGCCACATCGGCACCCTCCTGAGCAAAACGTATGGCAATGGCGCTTCCGATACCCCGGGCAGCACCTGTAACTACTGCTGTTTTTCCTTTTAACAAATCCATAATAAATGATTTTATTGTTTGAACAAGCAAAATAAACAAGTATTTTCAAAAATAGAAATATATTGGAGAATAAACGTAAGATCGCTTATCTCTCAACCAGTCTTTTTGCGATTGCCGGCATGATTACCCCTGCTTTTCCCCGGACATAAACATCTGTGATAGAGTGCGTATAAGCAGATTCCTCAGGATTTATCTCAATTATTTTTGCACCATATTGTTTAGCCATCTGCGGTACCATGGATGCCGGCATAACCTCTCCGGTAGTTCCTATCAGCAAAAAAACATCAGCAGTTTGCGCTTCTTCAGTAGCTTTTGCAGCAGCTTCAGGCGGAATGGGTTCTCCGAAAAAAACAAAATCAGGCTTTAGTATTTCCCCGTCTTTTTTGCAGCGGGGTGGCAATTTTGACAAGTCAATTTCTTCGGGACGATAAGTTGCTCCGCATTTCGGACAAATCAGCCGCTGGGAATTACCATGATATTCAATTACATTTTTACTGCCGGCTTCCTGGTGCAGGTTATCAATATTTTGTGTAATGATAGCGGTTAGTTGTCCTCTTTTCTCCATTTCGGCAAGGGCATAATGGGCAGGATTGGGTTTGGCTTTTCCAAAATAATCATAGAAAATTTCCTTTATCACTTTCCATGCACTGGCAGGATGACTGTAGAAATAACCGATATCCAGAACGATTGGATCATAGCGGCTCCACAGGCCGTTTTCACCACGGAAAGGGGGTATGCCGCTTTCTACAGAAACCCCGGCTCCCGTAAAAGCGGTAGTATGGGATGATTTTTTCAGTAACTGTACGGCTTCCTCTAACGGATCCACTACCGGAAATAATAAACAGAAATATTTATTTCAGAAGTTTTGCTATGGTTTCCCCGATATGGGCAGGAGATTCGACCACATGAATTCCACATTCGTCCATGATCTTCATTTTAGCTGCAGCCGTATCTGCCTTTCCACCTATAATAGCGCCGGCATGCCCCATCCTTCGACCTTTGGGAGCGGTCTGCCCGGCAATAAACCCTACTACCGGTTTGGTACCATGTTCCTTAACCCAGTAAGCTGCATCGGATTCCATGCTTCCCCCTATCTCTCCGATCATGACGATCCCTTCGGTCTCCGGATCTTCCATAAACAATTTGATCGCATCGAGTGTAGAAGTGCCGATAATGGGATCTCCTCCGATCCCTATGGCAGTGGTCTGTCCCAGTCCTGCTTTCGTAACCTGGTCAACAGCTTCATAAGTAAGTGTCCCGGAACGTGACACAATACCAACGGATCCTTTTTTAAAAATAAATCCGGGCATGATGCCTATCTTTGTTTCTTCGGCAGTAATAATACCGGGACAGTTGGGGCCTATCAGACGGGTTTCCTTATCTTCCAGGTATTCTTTCACCTTTACCATATCCTGTGTGGGGATACCTTCAGTAATGGCTACAGCCACTTTTACACCGGCTTCAGCAGCTTCCATAATGGCATCAGCAGCAAATGCCGGAGGTACAAAAATGATGGATACATCTGCTCCCGTTTCTTCAACAGCTTCTTTTACCGTATTGAAAACAGGACGGTTCAGGTGTTTCTGTCCCCCTTTTCCGGGAGTAACCCCACCGACAACCTGTGTGCCATATTCAATCATCTGACCGGCATGAAAAGAACCTTCACTGCCTGTTATTCCCTGTACCAGGACCTTAGAATTTTTATTTACCAATATGCTCATTATCCGTAATTTTAGTTGAATGCCTAAATAAGGCACCAAAAGTATATGTTTTATCTATCTTATCAAAGCAATGAAAATATGTTATAGATTATCTTCTCTTTTTTGTGTTTTTAGGAGACCGGTAACCTTTTGCCTTAGCTGCCTCTTCCATACGCTGCTGCCATTTTGACTTTTTTACCGGTGCATTTTTTGTCTCCTTTAGTTTTTTCAGTATCTCCTCATCCTTAACAAAGGATTTGGCCAGCATGTTCTGACCGAAAGTGATCAGGTTGGCCAGGAAATAATAATAGTTCAGGGCTGCTGAAAAATTATTCAGGAACAACATGAAGGTAACCGGCATAAAATACATCATACCTTTCATGCCGGGCATCTGGCTGGAGCTGGACGAAGGGCTGTTTATTTTCATCGTGATAATGGTAGAAACGGTCATTAACAGCGTAAACAGACTTACATGATCACCATACATCGGAATGGTGAAGGGTAAGTGCAGGATTGAATCATAAGTTGAAAGGTCATGGGCCCACAGGAAACTTTGCTGCCTGAGTTCTATCGAAGTTGGGAAGAACCGGAACATGGCATATAAGATAGGCAACTGCAGGATCATGGGCAGACAACCCCCCATGGGACTAACCCCCGCTCGTTTATATAGTGCCATGGTAGCCTGCTGCTTTTTCATGGCATCTTCTTTCTTCGGATATTTGGCATTGATCTCATCCACATAAGGTTTCAATACCTTCATTTTAGCCTGGGAAACATAGGATTTATAAGTAAGCGGGAAAAGACCCATCTTGATGATCAGTGTCAACAGTAAAATGATGATCCCGTAATTACTCATGTATTTATGCAACCAGTTAAATATCGGAATAATGACAAACTGGTTGATCCAACGGATGATATTTTTACCCAGATAAACCAGTTCCTGCAAGTCCATGCCATAACTCTTCAAAGTCTTGAAATTATTTGGGCCAAAATACATCCTCATATGGTAGGACAGGTTCTCTTTGGGTTGATAAGGCACACTCAGGTCGGTTTCGCACTCCCTGAAATAAGGGGATTCGGGCGGCATCTTCACCGATTTTACCGAACCGCTTAAGAAAGGTTGTTTACTGGAAATCAGAACAGATGAGAAAAATTGATCTTTAAAAGCAATCCATTCCAGTTTGGTTGGAATATTTTTTACCATTTCGGGTTTGCTGCTTCTCATGCGCAAACCGTCAACCACATCTTTATAATACTTGAATTTAATAGTGGAATAATTATCTTCATTTAAGCGACCTTGTTCCTGTTGCGGCATAAAAAGTTTCCATCTCAGGGATATATCGGTCAGATTACGTGCAATTACACTGTCCATACCATGCATTTCCACATCAAAATGGATCATATATTCATTGCGTGGAATGATGTAACGAAAATCAATATATTTACGATTACCGAGTGACAAGCGCATTGCGGCGGTATAAATACTGTCATTTACAACAATATGACCAGTATCTGTCAAAGGGCTGAAATAAAGATCATTGGTATTTATTAACCGGTTATCGGCCGTAAAAAAGCGAAACCCGAATTCGGTTGAATCTCCATTAAAAAGAATCAGGGGCCGGCCGTCCCATGTCTTGTAATTTTTCAATTGTACCGAATATACTCTTCCTCCGATAGTTGACAAACGGAGTATCATCAAATCATTCTCTATGGTGATAAATTGTTCCTTCCCCTTCCGTGGGGTTATTTCTGGTTTGGTAACTACGGCTGCTGGAGCTTGTTTTTTTTCAGGGTGTGTAACCGCTTCAGGCACCTTTTTTGTAACCGGCAGGACTTTTTTTGTCGTATCCGGATGCAGCAGGGCCACAAGAGAATCAATTTGTGTGACCTTTTTCCGGGGATACAGCTCAGAAGGTTTAATGTTTATTGCTTTCAGATAGGTTTCCCGGGCCTGCTGGTACTTCTGAACCTGATATAATGAATCGGCAGTATGTAGTTCCTGCTGATAAGCCTTATTTCTTTTACTGGAATTATAATAGCTGAAAATAACAAATAACAGCCCTATCAGCAGTAATCCGACAATGGTGTTTCTATCCATGTTTAATCGTACAGTTTAAATTTTCTCTGTTTTTTTAATTTGTGCATGATCTTTTTTTCTTTGCTTCTCTTCGGATAAACCGATCGCTGCTTTTACGAAATCCACAAAAACCGGATGGGGTTTCAATACCGTACTTCTGTATTCCGGATGAAACTGAACTCCCACAAACCATCTGTGTTCAGGGATTTCCATTATTTCGACCAGGTTGGTATCAGGGTTAAAGCCTACAGCTTTCATGCCGGCTTTTTCAAAATCCTGCAGGTACTTATTGTTAAATTCGTACCGGTGCCGGTGTCTTTCGTTAACCAATTCAATTTGATAAGCCTTGTAGATCCTGCTTTTTTTGTTTATCCGGCAGGGATAGGCCCCAAGTCGCATGGTACCCCCTTTGACGGTAACACCCTTTTGTTCTTCCATAAGATCAATAACGGGATAAGGTGTACGCCGGTTCATCTCGGTGGAGTTGGCTTCCTTATAGCCCAGAACGTTCCGGGCAAATTCAACAACAGCACATTGCATACCCAGACATATTCCCAGAAAAGGGATATTATGTTTGCGTGCATATCCGGCTGCTATAATTTTTCCTTCTATCCCCCGGCTGCCAAACCCCGGAGCCACCAATATGCCATCCAGGTGGCCAAGCTTTTCATCGACGTTCTCTTCCGTTATATGCTCCGAATGAATATATTGAAGATTCACCCTGCATTCATTGGCAGCCCCGGCATGAGTAAAGGATTCGGAAATAGATTTGTAGGCATCGTGTAATTCCACATATTTTCCTACCAGTCCGATATGGACCTCATGTTTCGGGAAGACCAGTCTTTTCAGAAATTTTTTCCATGGCCCCAGCTCAGGTTTCCGGTTAGCCGGCAGTTTCAGTTTATGAAGAACCGTTTCATCCAGTTTTTCTTTCTGCATCAGAAGAGGGACTTCATAAATCGTGGAAGCATCAATGGACTCGATGACACTGGATCTCTCCACATTACAGAAAAGAGCTACTTTATTGCGGACATCCTCGGTAAGTTTTTTCTGGGTGCGCAAAACCAGTACATCAGGCTGGATACCTGCTTCCTGTAACATTTTTACAGAGTGCTGCGTCGGTTTGGTCTTCAGCTCACCAGAGGTAGGGAGATAAGGCACAAGGGTAAGATGGATCACCAGACAATTGGTCGGACCCAGATCCCATTTTAACTGCCTGACCGATTCAATGTATGGAAGTGATTCGATATCCCCTACCGTTCCTCCTATCTCGGTGATCACAATATTATAGTTATATTTTTTCCCGACCAGGCGTATCCGGTTCTTTATTTCATCAGTAATATGCGGGATTACCTGAACAGTTTTTCCCAGGTAATCGCCCCTGCGTTCCTTTTCGATCACCGACTGATAGATCCTGCCGGTGGTCACATTATTTTCCTGTGAGGTGGGTGTACCCAGAAAGCGTTCGTAATGGCCCAGGTCCAGGTCTGTTTCTGCCCCGTCTTCGGTCACATAACATTCACCATGCTCATACGGGTTTAGTGTTCCGGGATCAACATTAATATAAGGATCCAGCTTCTGGATAGTTACCTTGTATCCGCGGGCCTGTAACAGTTTGGCCAGTGAAGCCGATATAATTCCCTTACCCAGGGAAGAGGTAACACCTCCCGTGACAAAAATATATTTTGTATTACTCAAGACATAAATATTTTAAGTAGGTCACTAATTATTATCCATTTCATCAATAAGCCGGATCTTATCTTTTAACAACTTAATACTTGCTTTGGCATTTTCTATTTTGGTGGTAATATCCTTAATCAACGATTCTGCATTCTTTGATTGTGTAAAAAAACCTATATTATTTTCCCATATGGTAATATCACTTTCCAGTTGCTTGATCCTGTTGATAAACTTTTCCCTGTCCTTTTGCAGTTTGGTTTCTGCCTTTGGTGAATCTGACAGGGTATCCAGTTTGGCTTTAAATTTCAACAGATTTTTCTTATGGTCATTTATATTCAGGTTATTGAACAACTGATTGATAGCCTCCCTGTACCTGTTGGATATTTCTTCCTTATTACTGATCGGAACATAGCCTATTTCTGACCATCTGCGCTGAAATTCCTTCAGCTTGATAAAATCCGTATTGGGATCGTCGGTAGTAGAAAAGTTTCTGATCTCTTCAATAAGAGCTTCTTTCTGTTTCAGATTTTCGAGATAGATTTTTTCCCTGTCCTTGAAATAATTGGCTTTATTTTCAAAAAACACATCACAGGCAGCCCGGAATCTTTTCCATATCTGTTCGGAATATTTTTTGGGAACCGGACCTATCTCTTTCCATTTTTTTTGCAATTTGATCAGATCCTCGGTGGTTTTTTTCCATTCAGTACTATCTTTCAGGGCTTCTGCCTGAATACAAAGATCGGTTTTTAACTGAAGGTTATTCATTTGCACCTCTTTGTTCTCAGCATAATATTCCCTTTTCCTGTTAAAAAACTGATCGCAGGCTTTTCTGAACCGTTCATAAATGGCATTATTTTGCTTCCGTGGTGCAAATCCTATGGTTTTCCACATTTTCTGAAGCTCCTGGATCTCTTTTGATTTTTCTTCCCATACCTTATGGGTGTGAATATCTGATTGGGCAATTTCTTCGGCCCTTTCCGCAAGGGATGTTTTTTGTTCGAGGTTTTTCTTTTGTATATCCTTTATTTCCTGGAAATAAGACTGGTGTCTTTTATTTATTTTTCGTGTTGCTTCCTTAAAGCGTTCCCACAACTCAGCTTTATTTTCTTTGGGCACCGGACCGATTTCCCGCCACTGTTCATGATATTTTTGCAGGGTCTTAAAAGCTTGGATAATATCCGGTTCAAGAAGAAGGCTTTCAGCCTGTTCGCAAAGCCGGATCTTCAATTCCAGGTTTTTCTTCAGATCAAGATCGCGTAGTTCCTTGTTGATCTTTATATAATCATAGAATTTTTCCACATAGTAATGGTAGGTTTCCCACAAATCCTTTACATATTGTTGGGGGACAAGGCCTACATTTCTCCAACGTTCCTGTAGTTCCCTGAAATCCTGGAAAGTCTTATTAATAGATTCTTTTCTGTTGACGAGGTCTTTTATCTCTTCAATGATCCGGTTTTTTTCTTCCAGATTTTTCTTTTTTTCTTCTTCCTGTTCTTTATTAAACCTGGCTTTTTTATCCCGGTAACGTTTCAGCAGGTTTTTCAGATGCTCTTCTCTTTCATCTGGCCCCGGCTTAAAATCCAGTGGATCACCCCCTTCTTCCAGAAAACGTTTTTTCTTTTCCTCAAGCTCCTGGTGATATTTTTTATAGAAGTTAATCTTTATGCTTTCCACATCGTGCCTGATCTCCTGTACAGACCTCTCATCAATCAAAAGCTCCAGTCTGTTGAGTAATTCACCAATATTGAAAGTAGTATAATCTACCTCTGCTATCTTTGATTCTCCGGGCTCATTTACCGGTTGATTTTTTTCTTCCGATTCCTGTACCTTTTCCTCCTTTTCCTGCTCCATTTGTTCCGGAACTTCAGGTTTCATTGCCCTATTTTCTCCGGATTGAATGGTTTTTTTCTCTAACATATCCATCACACAAGGGTTTTAGGTAACATTAAGTGCTCAAAATAAATTTTGTCAAAGGTACGAAAATATATATTTCCCGAAATATTCTCAAATCTTTCCGCCTATAAAGATTTCATTCATCCTGACTCTGCCAGGGACTCTCCGGCAAACACTACCGGATAAACACTTATGGAACCCACCAGGTTTTGACGTATGACTCAATCTGTCAGCGTATATAACAAGCGGGTGATATTAAAGAAGATAAACGCTGATTGTTCATAAATTTTTCATAATTATTTTTTCTCCTTTTCATTAATATTCATTTTTTTATCATTTTTGATAATTAAATCTTCCGGACATGAATGAATATTTGGCTGAATTCATAGGTACCATGATCCTGATCATTTTCGGATCAGGTGTTGTGGCCGGTGTACTATTAAAAGGTTCAAAATCGGAAAATGCCGGATGGCTGACCATCTGTGTGGCATGGGGACTGGGTGTGGCCTTTGCCGTATTTGCCGTAGGCAGGATCAGCGGGGCGCATATCAACCCGGCAGTTACTCTGGGATTTGCTATTGTTGGTGAGTTCCCGTGGGCAAAAGTTCCCGGGTATATACTGGCCCAGACAGCCGGCGCCTTTACCGGTGCGGTTATCGTATGGATCCAGTATTTTCCACACTGGAGTAAAACAAATAATACTGTTTACAAGCTATCCATCTTCAGTACGGTACCAGCCGTACGGTCTTTCCCCAATAACCTGGCCAGTGAGGTGATAGGCACTTTTGTCCTGATGTTCGGCTTATCTTTTATCGGGGTGAATCATTTTGCCGACGGTTTAAACCCTCTGGTAATAGGTATCTATATCTCCGCCATAGGATTTTCTCTGGGAGGAACGACTGGTTTTGCCATTAACCCGGCAAGGGATTTTGGTCCGCGGTTGGCTCATTTTGTCCTGCCAATACCCGGAAAAGGAACTTCGGACTGGGCGTATTCCTGGATACCAGTGATCGGCCCTGTTGTAGGAGGCATGTACGGAACACTGTTTTATCAGGCTGTATTCAACGGAAAAATTTCCATATGGTTTGGAATCCTTTCAGTCATTACGGGAGGAATTCTGGTTTATTCGGTTATCTTTAAACAAAAAAAAATATGAAGTATATTATTGCATTGGATCAGGGAACTACCAGCTCGAGGGCTGTATTATTTGATGAAAACGGCAAGCCGGCAGATATCACACAAAAAGAATTTTCACAGATATTTCCCAGACCCGGATGGGTGGAACATGATCCGGAAGAAATATGGAACACACAGCATACAGTGCTCACGGAACTGTTGGGACGTAACCGGATCCGTCCCGAAGATATAGTTTCCATTGGCATCACCAACCAACGGGAAACGACCATTGTCTGGGACAAACATACGGGACAACCGGTTATGAATGCCATTGTATGGCAGGACAAGCGTACAGCCCCAATTTGTGAAGAAATGAAAAAAGAAGGATTGGAAAAATATGTACGTGACAATACAGGACTGGTCATAGATTCTTATTTTTCAGCTACCAAAGTTGCCTGGATCCTGAGAAATATACCGGGTGCAAAGGAAAAAGCGGAGAACGGAGACCTTATCATGGGTACGGTCGATACCTGGCTGATCTGGAAAATGACCGGTGGAAAAGTGCATGCTACCGACTATTCCAATGCTTCCCGCACCATGCTGTTCAATATACGGAATCTGGAATGGGACCACCACATGCTATGCCGTCTGGAGATACCTGAAACCATGATGCCGTCGGTACACCCCTCTTCATGGCATTTTGGTGATTACCTTATTGACGGTGTTCCCGTTCCGATAAGCGGAGTACTCGGAGATCAACAGGCTGCCTTGTTCGGGCAGGCCTGTTTCAACCCGGGAGAAGTCAAGAATACCTATGGAACGGGCTGTTTTATGTTGATGAATACTGGAGAGGAGATCAGGGAATCTTCTTCAGGTCTATTGACAACCATTGCCTGGGGCCTGGATAAAAAGATTTATTATGCTTTTGAAGGAAGTGTTTTTATTGCCGGTGCTGCTATTCAATGGCTGCGTGACGGACTTCGGATCCTTGACGCCGCCGAAGATTCCGAATATTTTGCTGAAAAAGCATCAGGGAATGATGTATTTGTAGTACCTGCTTTTTCCGGCCTGGGAGCTCCCTATTGGGATATGTATGCCCGGGGTGCCATTTTTGGCCTGACAAGGGATACCGGGAAAAAACATCTGATAAAGGCAACACTCCAGTCATTGGCTTATCAGTCAAAAGATCTGCTGGAAACCATGGAAAAGGATTCCGGACTCAAGATAAAAAAACTAAAAGTGGATGGCGGGGCAGCTATGAACAATTTTCTGATGCAGTTTCAGGCCGACATTCTGGGCGCCAGGGTCGAAAGACCGGCTATCACCGAATCAACAGCCCTGGGAGCAGCTTACATGGCCGGTATGCAAAGCGGTTTCTGGAAACAGGAAGACATTCTGAACAAACGTATAACTGACCGCGTTTTTGAACCGCTAATCTCCCCGGAAGAAAGGAATAAGCTTTATGCCGGATGGAAAAAAGCGGTAAATCGTACTATGGGGTGGCTGAAAGATTAAGCAAATACTATGACCGAATCTTCATTTTCCTACGAACAACGACTGTCCTGTCTTGATAAATTGCAATCCGGAACCTTTGATGTAATTATTATCGGAGGTGGCATCACCGGTGCAGGTATTGCTTTGGATGCTGCCAGCAGGGGACTAAAAACAGCACTGGTTGAAAAGAATGACTTTGCCTCGGGTACAAGCAGTCGCTCAACAAAATTAATCCATGGCGGATTGCGATATCTGAAACAGTTACAGATTCATGTAGTGGCTGAAACCGGACGCGAGAGAGCTATTGTTCACCGTCTGGCCCCACATCTTGTTGTCCCTGAAAAAATGATGCTGCCGGTATATAAGGGTTTATCCACACCAAAATGGATGATCTCCCTGGGACTCTGGATGTATGACCTGCTGGCAGGTGTCAGGGGAGATGACCGGAAAAAAATGCTGAATAAAGAACAAACCCTGGCCATTGAACCCCTCCTTCCGGAGAAAAACCTGAGGGGAAGCGGTTATTATGCCGAATATATAACCGATGATGCCAGACTGACAATAGAAGTGATCAAAACAGCCGTCAAACAAAAAGCGGTTTGCCTGAATTATGTGGAAAGTAAAACCTTCCTATATGATGATAAAGGGAAGATCAACGGCATTCTCTGTTATGATCACCTGGAAAATAAAGAATTCAGGATCTCCGGAAAATATGTTGTAAACGCTACCGGCATATGGGTTGACGATATGCGGAAAAGAGACAAGTCACTTTCAGGAAAACATCTGCTTATCACCAAGGGAATACACCTCGTTTTTGACAAAAAGAAACTACCCCTGCATAATCCGCTCTACTTTGAAATACCCGACGGGAGAATGATATTTCTTATCCCCCGGCACGGAATTACATATGTTGGAACTACAGATACCGTTTACAAAGGGGATAAGGATAACATCCCGGTCAACGGAGAAGATGTGCATTATCTTCTGCAGGCTTTTCATGCATTGTTTCCGGATATTGATCTGCAACCTGAAGATATTGTAGCCGCGTGGGCAGGACTGCGGCCTTTGATCTATGAATCCGGGAAATCCGCTTCGGAAGTTTCGAGAAAAGATGAGATATTTATCTCTCCGAGCGGTCTGATTTCCATGGCTGGCGGAAAACTTACCGGCTACCGGAAGATGTCCGAGAAAGCAGTGAACAGAATAGTAAAAAAAGCAGGAAAACACAACAACATAAAAAAAAGATCTGTTACCAAAAATATATGGCTTACAGACCGACCTTTTGCTTCTTCAAAAGAAATCCGGAATTATCAGAAAGAGCTATGGAACAATCTGGGACCTGAGAAAACAGATGAGGAGACACTGTCCCGTTTGATATTTAAATATGGAAAACAGGTTGAAAAAATACTTGAACATTTTAACCGGTATAAAACGGAAAAAGATACGGAAAAAAGGTTGATCCTTTCCGAACTGGATTTCTGTATGGAACAGGAGATGGTGTGTAAACCACTGGATTTTTTGGAAAGAAGGAGCAGCAGAATGTTTTTTGAGACCGGATCGGTAAAAAAATATTATACAGACATTCTTGACAGGTTCAGTGAAATTTTTCATTGGGATGAAAAAACATACCGGGAAGAAAAAACTGCCGTGGAAAAACGTCTCGATGAGGTGGAGATAAAAAAAATAAGGGCTCAGTATTGAGCCCTTATTTTTTTATCCCTTACTGTTATTTGACAATCACAGGATCGGCCATACGATTGGCATCGTCATCAATAACATGTTTAAAGAAGTCAACATCAGCAAACCGGTTATCCTGTTTTACCCACCCTGAATAAAAGCAATATTCGGTAGGTTTGTTTTTATGTAATTTCAGATCCACCATATAGGTATTTACAATGCCTTTTCCCGTTTCCGGTGCATTGATGGTTGTAATAAAATCATCTGATCTTACCAGTATGGCCATTCCCAGTTTTTCTCCCTCATACGCCTGATTACAATGGGTGGCAAAATAGACATACTTGTTATTGGGTTCGCCAATGATAAGAGAATCGCAATGATGCACTATACCGGTGATCAGACTTTCATGGCCGGTAAGTCCTTTCACTGTTATCTTACTTTTGTAAAAGTTAGTGCCTCCCCAAATACTGATCTCATCAACAATATCATACACATTACCACCGGCTTTCCATCCATAATAACCCAATCTGAGAATAGCACGCAGCGGACCATCAGCGACCCTTTCATAGGTACCTTCCTTTGGCAGATCGACACGATAAACAGAATCATTTACCATAAGTGCTATAGCACCGGCCCCCAGAGAGTTCCCTACTTTAAGAATATCCATACCCCAGGGTTTTAATACATGATAACTATGAGGAACAAGGCCTACACTATCAAGTACCATCCTTGAAACCCTTTTTCCAAAAATATCTATACCATTTCGTGCATCGTAATAGTTACGAAAAGCAACCTTGTCATTTTCCCAGGCCGGGCCTTCCATCTGAAAGGCATGTTGCGTACTGGGAGAATCGGTTGTGCGTAATCTTTTTGCATGGTCCAGTTCCTTGTGTTCGGGATAATTGGCAAACCGCACGTTGGCCCGCTGGGTAAAATGGGGCATATATTCAGGTTTGATAAAAGAAACCTTATATTGTTTGGTTTCTTTGGGTTTCAGATTTACAAACATAAAGAGCTCGTCCCATTTTCCGTCTTTGTTCAGGTCATCTGCCTGTGACGGTATTACCTCTCCCTTCATATTCTTTACCAGTGGTACCTTTTCTTTGGGGATACCTGATACCAAAGAATCCAGATATGCTCTTTCAATGGTTACAGGTTCATTGGGACGATCCAATGCATCAGGATTCACAACGGAAATGACGGCTTCTTTTTTACCTCCGCAGGATGCCAGCATGAGCATGGCAATAAAAAATATCCAGCTTTTTTTCATTTTTTTAAAATTTTATAAGTTTTGTAACAAAAAATAATTTTCAATATTTTTATCAAAATCAATGCAAAAGATATCAGTAACTGACAGTATTTCAGCCTCAGTTAACATTTTTTAATAAATTTTTCAATCTTCTCCCGCGTGGCTTCCCAGAGTAGCCAGAATACCGCCGTCAACATAAAGGATATGTCCGTTCACAAAATCTGATGCTTTAGAGGCCAGGAAAATAGCAGCACCTGCCAGTTCTTCCGGTTTTCCCCATCTGCGTGCCGGTGTTCTCTTGATAATGAAGTCATTGAACGGATGACCATTGACCCGTATGGGGGCAGTCTGTTCCGTAGCAAAATACCCGGGTCCTATAGCATTGGCCTGGATGTTAAATTTTGCCCATTCATCTGCCATTTCCTTAGTAAGCATCTTCAATCCTCCCTTTGCAGCAGCATAGGCACTGACCGTATTTCGCGAGACCTCGCTCATCATGGAGCACATATTGATTATTTTTCCCCCTGCATTCCGCTTGATCATACTTTTTACCACATGTCTGGCCATAATGAAAGGACCTGTCAGATCAACATCAACAACCTCCCTGAAATCATCCACGTCCATTTCCAGCATAGGGATCCTTTTTATTATGGCAGCATTGTTTACCAGAATATCAACAGGAGCTACTTCGTTCTCTATTTTTTTCAGTGCTTCAATAACTTCGTTTTCTTTTGTAACATCAAAAAGATAAGTGGCAACATGTATGCCATGGTCTGCATATTCCTTTTTGGCCTGTTCCAGCCTTTCCGGCGTATGACCGTTAATAACAAGCCTGGCTCCTGCTTCGGCCAGTGCTGTTGCAATAGCCATACCCAGCCCGTGGGTACCACCCGTAACCAGGGCCGTTTTTCCTGTTAAATCGAATAACTCAAGTCCCATTGTATTGAATTTTAATTATTAACATTTTTCCTGCATAACCCTGTTCTTTCACAACAGATCTGTCGGTTCACTGAAATTCATATCGCCATAGTCAAGGTTCTCCCCTGCCATACCCCAAATAAAGACATAATTTGACGTACCGGCAGCCGAATGGATAGACCAGGGCGGGGAGATAACTGCTTGTTCATTCCGGAGCCATATGTGACGGGTTTCTTTTGGATCCCCCATAAAATGGCAGATTGCTTGTCCTTCCGGTACCTCAAAATAAAAATAGGCTTCCATTCTGCG
The DNA here is from genome assembly GCA_015486185.1 of Bacteroidales bacterium. GTDB lineage: Bacteria > Bacteroidota > Bacteroidia > Bacteroidales > VadinHA17 > DRPN01. The sequence continues at coordinate 16,966 of WFSC01000431.1, forward strand.
ACTGTGTACATGTGCCGGCATGGTATTCCAAACACTACCTGTCTTCAGCTCCGTCATACCCATTTGCAGTTGACAGGTATCGACAACTCCATGAACAAGAAGCTTGTTGATCTGTCGCTCATTGGAGGTTTCAAGAGCACCAAGATTAACTACTTCAGCATCTTCCAGTGTAACCCGTTTTACCGGATACTCTTTATGTGCATTCGCCGAATTAAGATAAAAATGAGCAGGTTTATCCTGGTCTTTACTAATAAATACCACCTCTTTTACTCCCCTGCCAATATACAATGCGTCCTTGTATTCAAGATCATATTCCTTACCATCCACCCGAACGGCGCCCGGACCTCCGACGTTGATAACTCCCAGCTCCCTGCGCTGAAGGAAATAATCGGCTTTAAGAGGATCAATCGGTTCAAGAAGTAATTGCTGGTGTACCGGCACGGCACCTCCGACAATAAATCTGTCATAAAAAGAATATACCAGCCTGATCTCATCGGAGATCATAATATTTTCTACCAGATATTCTTTTCTTAATCTTTTGGTATCGTATGAAACAGCATCATCCGGATGCGTTGCATACCTCATTTCGTAACGTATAGCCATAGCAATTTGTTTTTAGTTAAAATTTTTATCTGTTTTTTGTGTTGATTGTCTAATGAGCAGCTCCGGGCTCAATACAATTTTTTCCGGTGGTATTTTATCTCCTGATCTCTCCTTGAGGAATAATTCCGTGCAATATCTTCCCATTTCGCGACTGTGCTGATCTACAGTGGTCAGGGGAGGAGTTATGTAGGATGTAAATTTTTCATTACTGAACCCGGCTACACCAAATTCACCGGGAATATGATATCCTTTTTCCTGCATAAAAAGAAGGGCTCCCAGGGCAGCATAGTCACTGGCAGAGAAAAGAGCATCCGGGACAATATCATTGTCAAGAAGCTGCTTCATGGATTCACGGCCGGCTTCCAGTGTCAGGTTATTATATATGATCATTTCTTTCTCAACAGGAAGACCATATTTTTGCATAGCGGCAAGATAACCTTCTTTCCTGTTACGATAAACATTAAGATAGTCAGGTCCGGCAAAATGAATGATCTTCCGGTATCCGTTCTCAATCATATGTTGTACCACCCTGAACGCTCCTTTATAATCATCGATCTCGATCCTGCTTACCTTCATTTCTCCGGGGATCCTGTCAAAAAAGATAAGGGGTATTCCCTTCTTCATGGCTTTTTTGAAATGATCGTAATTATTTGTTTCAAGACTGATAGAAGCAAGAATTCCGTCAACGCGGGCACTCAGCAAAGTTTCCACATATTCTCTTTCCCGTTCGATCTGGTCATGGGTCTGGCAAATGATCACACTATACTGGTTTTCATAGGCAACTTCTTCGATACCGGCGATCACGCCTGAGAAAAAATCCCGGTTTACCCGGGGCACAATAACGCCGATGGTATCACTTTTTCCCTTACGTAAACCGGCAGCCACCGCATTGGGTTGATAATCCATTTTCTTTGCCAAAGCCTTGATACGATTTCGCATTTCACTTCCGACTCCCTCTTTATCACGTAACGCACGCGATATCGTTGAGGGTGTGGTATGCAGTATCGCTGCCAGATCTTTTATAGTTACCGGCTTATTCATATTGTCAGGACGTTTTTTGCCCGGAGCCATCTCATGACAAAATTATGAAATATTAAGGACAACACAAACGTTTGTGTAATTTTTATGAGTTTGTTGGTTATTTATTGTTATTTTCAGCTTAATAATATACATTTGTTGAACGGAAAGATGCAATATTTGCATAATTAGCAACACAAACGATTGTTGTTTATTTAATTATTTTTTTATGGCTATACACGGACGTATTGACGTAGTAATAAAGATCAGGGAAACGGGTGTGGTCCCGGTTTTCTATCACCCTGATCCGGAAGTAGTCAGGCAGGTGATCAAGGCTTGTTATGAAGGAGGGATCCGCGTATTTGAATTTACCAACCGCGGGGATTTTGCCCATGAAGTATTTTCCGGGGTCAATAAATTCTGTCGTACCTCCCTGCCTGATCTGGTTCTGGGTGTCGGGTCGATACCCGATGCGGCCACAGCAGCTCTTTATATGCAACTGGGTGCAGGTTTTGTCGTATCACCGGTGCTCAATGCTGAAACGGCGCGAGTATGTAACCGGCGTAAAGTCTTGTGGATCCCCGGCTGTGGTTCGGTAAGTGAAATATCCCTTGCAGAAGAACTGGGCGCGGAGATCGTCAAGATATTCCCTGGTTCTTCGGTCGGAGGTCCTGATTTTGTAAAAAGTATCAAAGGACCTATGCCATGGTCCAGTCTGATGCCTACAGGCGGCGTCAGTCCTGACAGGGAAAACCTGGAAAAGTGGTTTGAAGCAGGCGTAATAGCTGTTGGTATGGGGTCGAAACTTTTCACCAGAGACATAATAGAAAATAAGAAATATGCTCTTCTGGAAGAAAAGGTAAAGGAACTGATATTTACCATCGGTGATATCAGGCAAAAACTTGGATAAGGCATAATTTTTGTATATTCACCCCGGAGCAGGCTGTCCTGTCGCTGTCCGGTTCTCCGGACAGAGGAAAGTCCGGACAACAGAGAGCACCGCACTTCCTAACGGGAAGATGTCCGTGAGGGCATAGTACCGGAACAGAAAATAACCGTCCCGGTTTGCTATTGGTGGCCATAGGTTTGCCGAAGGTGATGCCGGGACAAGGGTGAAAAGGTGGGGTAAGAGCCCACCGGTACCCGGGGTGACCCGGGTAGCCGTCCGGCTTGCGGGTTGAAAGACCATATATACCGGCTTTTGAGGGTTGCTCGCCCGATGCCGGGGGGTAGGTCGATCGAGGCATATGGTGACATATGTCCCAGACAAATGACAGGATACCGGAAAATTCTCTGGCAGATCATTTCCGGAATACAGAATCCGGCTTACAGGCCTGCTCTTTTTTTATCCCTTCCCCTGCTCTTTCCCATGAAAAAGATATTCATTTACCTTCTCAAGCAATACCTTCGGTTTTATAGGCTTGGCAAGATAATCATTGAAACCCGCATGCAGACATTTTTGCCTTTCATCAGCCATGGCATAAGCAGTTTGCACAATAGCAGGTATCCCGGGAATTTTCTCCCTGATCTCCCGAAGAGATGAGAATCCATCCATTTCCGGCATCCGGATATCCATTAATAAAAGATCAGGCCTGTTGTTTGCACACAATGATACGGCTTCTTTTCCGGTTTTGGCATGAAGGATATGTATTCCAGTATTTTTTAAGATAGCCACCAGAAAATCATAATTTGACACTTCATCCTCTGCAATCAACACCGTTTTATCATGCCAGTCAGGGTAACCGTTTCCCAGGCCCGGAACCTTTTTTGGGGATGCTTTATCCATTGTATCAACGATGCCGGGAATGGTAAAATAAAAAGTGGTTCCATGACCCGGTATGGAATTTAAACTTATTTTTCCACCCAGGTTTTCCACAAGATTTTTAGAAATGGCTAATCCAAGTCCTGCTCCACCAAACTTACGGGTCAATGAGTTATTCATTTGCCTAAACCTCTCGAATATGGTACTTTGTTCATCTTCAGGGATTCCAGGACCGCTGTCTTTTACATAAAAGAAAGCCGTATCGTTCTCTACTGAACACCCGATTTCCACAAATCCTTCATCCGTAAATTTTAAGGCATTTCCCGCAAGGTTTGTCAGTATTTGTTTAATGCGTTGCCGGTCACTATTCAGCATAACGCCTTTTTGTTCCGGGGAGTGAAACCTTAGATCAAGATGGGATTTATTATATTTTTGTTGGATTTCCTCCATAAACGGACAAAAATCTTTCATAAATTCATCCAGCGAGAAAGGTTCTTTATACATTACAAACTGGCCGGCTTCTATTTTTGAAATATCCAGTATGTCATTGATCAGGTGTAATAGTGTCTCACTGCTTTGTTCAATATATTTAATGAATTCTCTTTTTTCATCATCTGAAAGGTCCGGATTGGACAGCATATCGGAAAAACCCACAATGGCATTCATCGGTGTCCTGATCTCGTGAGACATATTGGTAAGAAAAGCTGTTTTCAGCCGGTCCGATTCTTCAGCTTTTTTCAGGGCTTCTTTCAAGATCGTTTCCTGTTCAATATTTTTTGTAATATCCCTGAACGTTGCAACCACATATACAGGATTTCCATCCGGGTCAGGCACCAGCGTAGAAGAAACTTCGATAAAAATTATTCTGCCATCCCTGTGCTTCATCTCATGGACCCTATTCCTTATCACAGGCGTTTCGCTGTAGGCTTCCTTCAGTCCCTTCATTTTTTCTCTGGAAGCCTCGGTCATCATATCATAGATATTAATATGCAGTTCCTCCTCGGCTGCATTTCCATACCCGAACATTTCTCTGGCAGCGGGATTGCTTTCTACCACATTTCCTTCAATATCTAAGATGGCTATTCCATCCAGGGCCGACTCAAAAGCCGTACGAAAAATATATTCCTGATAAGTGAGACTTTCTTTATTCGCAGGTTTCCGGTTATGGTCCTTGCCTTTTATCCAGGCAATATCTCTGCCACGTCCCTGTTGGTTATTTTTTTTATGTATATGACGGAACATATAACGGATTAAATAAGTTTTTTGATTTCTTTCAACAAATCATTAATTTGCAACGGTTTGGCCAGATAAGCATCACAGCCGGCTTCCAGGCACCTTACTTTCTCTTCCATGGAAGCATAAGCTGTCTGTGCAATTACCGGTATTTCCGGAAATTCTTTTTTGATCAGTGAAGTAGCTTCGTATCCGTTCATTTCCGGCATTTCAATATCCATCAGTACAAGATCTATTCTGCTTTCACGACCTTCTTCAACGAAATGGATCGCTTCCCGTCCATTGGCAGCATGAAAAATATTCACCCCAACCTGCTGAAGTATTTCACGCAGATAAAAAAAGTTGAATTCATCATCCTCGGCAATCAGAATATTCTTACCTGAAATATTCAAACTATTTTCGCTTGTACTATTTATATTATTGTTTTTCTCCTGAATGATCACCCGTAAAGGGATGGTAAAATAAAATGCCGATCCCACACCCGTTTCGGATTCTACCCATATTCTGCCACCAAGCAGCTCGGTAAGGTGTTTGGAAATGGCAAGACCCAGTCCTGTTCCCGGATAAAGTCTGGTTTTTGAATTGTCCACCTGTTGAAAACGATTAAAAATAATTTCCATCTTATCCCCGGGAATTCCAATACCTGTATCTTTCACATAAAAAACCAGCTCCTGTCCCGAAGAAATGATATTGTAACCAAAATCCACATAGCCGTCATGCGTAAATTTTATAGCATTGCTAAGCAGGTTATTTAATATTTGTCGCAGTCGCACCGGATCTGTCAGTATTTTTTTATCCAGGACATTATCATGTTTTTGGTATCTCAACTCCAGGGAATTATTCTGCTTTTCAGAGATCAGTTTGGAAAAAGTAATATACAGGGATTCCAGGAGTTCATCAATATTCGTAGGTTCTTCCCGTATAACCACCTGACCTGATTCAAGCTTAGCCAGGTCAAGAATATCATCAATTAATCTGAGGAGGCTGTCACCACTGTTCTGTATGATGTTAACATATTCTGTTTTATTTTCCCGGCTAAGGTTTTCTGAGGAAAGCAATTGAGCAAATCCCAGAATGGCATTCATGGGCGTTCTTATCTCATGAGACATATTGGTCAGGAAGGCGGTTTTTAAACGGTCTGCTTCCTCTGCCTTCTCTTTGGCAGCTACCAGTTTCCGTTCTACTTCCTTTTTTTTACTGATATCCCTGTAGATAGCATAAAGAATTGTTTTCCCGGGAGATATGTGGAATGGAGTTACGGTCAAAGAGACTTCCAACGTTTCTCCGTTCTTCTTCTTCCTTACCGTTTCCATTTCAATTTCTTCACCTCCGAACGCTTTCCGGTTTATGACTATTGCTTCGGGTAGCTGATCATCAGGAACGATCAGGTCATCCAGTGATTTGCCTATCAACTCCCCGGGTTCGAATCCGAATAACTTAGTAAACGCCAGGTTTACATCTGTGATGATTCCCGGATATTTCTGAATGACAGTAGCTTCCGGCACATTACGGAATAATTGTTCAAAATAGGTCCTCTCAATTTTCAGCTCTTCTTCTTTTTGTTTACGGTCAATAGCCAATCCGATCTGGTAAGCCACCAGTGCAAAAACATTTTTATCAGCTTCCGTATAGGTATTTTCATCCGTATAACTTTGCAGTCCCACCATCCCAATGATTCTGTTATTTACATGCAATGGCGCCCCCATCCATACTTTTGAATCTGAACCAACCAGTTCAACCTCACCCCTGTCGATCAAATCTCTGAAATCCTTCTGCCGTACCAAAATTGTTTTACCCATCTTGATAACATATTTGGACAGGGTTTTATGTGCAGATACTCTTTCGAAATGATCTTTCTTGTCAGTAAAAAAAGGCATACTGAACGAATCATCCTCCGGATGGTACAAGGCAATATAGAAGTTGGTGGTATCCATTAATTTACCAAGTTCATTCCGTATGATCTCCGTTAACTCTTTCAGGTCTTTGGTAGTTACTGTGGCATTTGATATCTCAAGCAGGGTATGCAAAACCGCCTCCTGGTGCAGGACAACAGAATGATCATCAGTATTAAAGCTGCTTTCAGGCATTATTTATTCCCTCTTATCAACATTGTAAAATTTCGAATAAAAATACAATATTATTTTTAAAATTTTTCGTCTTTTGTAATTCCATACCAAATTTATAGCAGAATTACTATTTTTACCTCTGATTTTAATAACCTACTGAAAAATAAATGATGAAAGATATTGCAGATGTTGCAGATGTTGTATTGGTACTGGATTGCGGAGCTACAAATATTAGAACCATTGCTGTAAATACTCATGGACATATTGTCGCCGTTTCATCAGTTCCCAATAATAC